>DAORHX010000614.1:0-2450 GCA_035438245.1 Rubrivivax sp. | reverse complement strand
CGCTGACCACCGGCGAGTTCTCGATGCTCAAGGCGCTGGTGCGCCACCCGCGCCAGCCCCTGAGCCGCGACAAGCTGGCGCAGCTGGCCCGCGGCCGCGAGTTCGAGCCCTTCGACCGCAGCCTGGACGTGCAGATCAGCCGCCTGCGCAAGATGCTCGAGCCCGACCCGGCGCAGCCGCGCTACATTCAGACCGTGTGGGGCGTCGGCTACGTGTTCGTGCCGGACGGCGCGAACAGCTAGGCCGCACATCCCCGCGATGCCTGGCGTGCGCGCTGCGCGCCCAGGCCCTGCCGGCACGGTGTCCGGCCTTTTCGTCGTTCGAGGACAAGTGGCCCGCCAAGCCGTCGGTCTGAGCCTGTTCTGGCGCACCTTCTTCCTGCTCGCGCTGCTGCTGGCGGGAGGCATCTATGCGTGGGTGCAGACGCTGCGCGCGCTGGAATTCGAGCCGCGCGCCGTGCAGGCGGCGCAACAGACGGCCGAGCTGGTGAACCTGTCGCGCACGGCGCTGCGCAGCGTCGATGCGATCAACCGTGTCGCGCTGGTGAAGACGATGGGCGGACGCGACACGGTGCGCGTGGTGCCGCGCGAGCCCGGCGATACCTGGGACACCTACGCCACCGAACGCTTCAGCCACAACGTCACCGACCAGCTGATGTCGCGCCTGGGCCCCGACGCGGTGGTCGCGCGCAGCGTCAACGGCAAGCCCGGCATGTGGGTCGGCTTCTCGATCGACAACGACCGCTACTGGCTGCACACCGACACCTCGCATGCCGCGCCGCTGACCGGCAGCACCTGGTTCGTCTGGGTCGGCATCGCGCTGCTGGCCACGATGGTCGGCTCGGTGGTCATCGCGCGGCTGATCAACCGGCCGCTGCGCGACCTGTCGTTCGCCGCCAGCCGCATCCGCGAGGGCGACCTCGACTCGCGGCTGGACGAGAACACGCTGACCAGCGAGATCCGCGAGGTCAACCGCGGCTTCAACCGCATGGCGCGCGAGCTGGCCAAGGTCGAGGAAGACCGCGCGGTGATGCTCGCCGGCATCAGCCACGACCTGCGCACGCCGCTGGCGCGCCTGAGGCTGGAAACCGAGATGAGCGTCACCAACGACGAGGCCAAGCGCAACATGGCCACCGACATCGAGCAGCTCGACGCCATCATCGACAAGTTCATGGACTACGCGCGGCCCGGCGAGACCGAGCTGCACCCGGTGCACCTGTCGCAGCTGATCGACCGCGAGGCGCTGTCCTTCCGCGACCCGAAGGAGATCCGCGTCACCTCGCGCGTGGCCATCGACCTGGCGGTGATGGCCGACGACACCGAGCTCGGCCGCGTCTTCGCCAACCTGTTCGAGAACGCGCGCCGCTACGGCCGCAGCACCGACACCGGCATCGCCGTGGTCGAAGTCAGCTACGCGAAGACCGGCCCTTGGGTCGTCGTCACGGTGCGCGACCACGGCCCCGGCGTGGCGCCGGACAGGCTCGCGCAGCTGACGACACCGTTCTTCCGCGGCGACGCCGCGCGCACCGCGGCCACCGGCGCCGGCCTGGGGCTGGCGATCGTCGAGAAGTCGCTGCAGCGCATGGGCGGGTCGCTCGAGTTGTCGATCGCTCCCGGTGGCGGGCTGGTCGCGCACCTCAGGCTGAAGGCGGCGCCATCGCATTGAGCGGCGCCCGGCGCGCCGCCGCGTCGATGCGAGAGGCTACGCGCGCTGCAGCAGGCACACGGCGCGCGCCTCGATCGCACGGCCCTCGCCCACCGGGCCCAGCCGCTCGGCCGTCTTCGCCTTGACGTTGACGCTGCCGGCGTCGAGGCCCAGCGCCTCGGCGATGCGCGCGCGCATCGCCGCAATGTGCGGCGCCATCTTCGGCGCCTGCGCGACGATCGTCGAGTCGACGTTGACGATGGCCCAGCCGTGCGCACGCACGCGCCGCGCCGCTTCGGCGAGCAGCGTGTGCGAGTCGGCGCCCTTGAAGGCGGCATCGGTGTCCGGGAAGTGCCGGCCGATGTCGCCGAGCCCGGCGGCGCCGAGCAGCGCATCGGTGATCGCATGCAGCAGCGCATCGGCATCGGAATGGCCGAGCAGCCCGTGACTGTGCTCGATGCGCACACCGCCCAGCACCAGCGGCCGGCCGGCGACCAGCGCGTGGATGTCCCAGCCCTCGCCCACGCGCAGCGTCATGGCTGCGCTCCACGCCCTTGCAGCAGCGTCATGCCAGCGCTCCGGCGTCGCGTGTGCGCAGCAGCCGCTGCGCCAGCCGCAGATCCTGTGGCCAGGTGATCTTGAAGTTCTCCATTTCGCCCATCACCAACCTGGGCCGCAGGCCCAGTGCCTCCACCGCACTGGCTTCGTCGGTCACCGCGCCACCGGCCTGGGCCAGCGCGCGGCGCAACAGGCCGATGCGGAACATCTGCGGCGTCTGCGCCGCCCACTTGTCGGCACGCGGCAGC
>DAORHX010000613.1:0-2453 GCA_035438245.1 Rubrivivax sp. | reverse complement strand
CTCGTGCATACGGGCCACGCCGCTGAGTTCAAAGTCGCCGCCGAGCACCGCCAGGCGGCGCTCGACGAGCTGGCGCGGCGGCGTGCGCAGCAGTCCGTGCGCGAGGACGAGCTGCGCGAGCAGCGCCGGCGGCGCGCCGAGCTGCTGCGTGCCTATGAGAGCAGCCCGCTGAGCGCGGCCAACTTCTGCGCGCTGAAGGGCATCGCCGAACAGGCGCTGCCGGCCCTGCTCGAACTGGCGCGGCGCGAGCGCGCGCAGATGCCCCCGCGCGGCCGCGGTTGACGCGAGTCGATGGACAGCTCCGGCCGCTCGACGCTGTTCGAACTGTTGCCGATCGGTGCCTACCGCTCGAGCGTCGACGGCCGGCAGCTGCGCGCCAACGCCGCGCTGGTGCGGCTGAACGGCTACGACAGCGAAGCCGAGATGCTGGACGCGGTCAACGACATCGGCCGCGAGTGGTACGTGCGCCCGCAGCGCCGCGTGGAGTTCCAGCGCCTGATGCAGCGTGACGGCCAGGTCGTCGACTTCGTCTCCGAGGTCTACCGCTACAAGACGCGCGAGCGCATCTGGATCCGCGAGAACGCCCATCTGGTGCGCGACGCCGCCGGCGCGGCGCTGTACTACGAAGGCACGGTCGAGGACATCAGCGCCACGCACCGTGCCGAGCTGGCGCTGCAGGCGAGCGAACGGCGCTTTCGCGCCTTCACCGAGCGCGCGCAGCAGCTGACGGTGGTGTGCGACGCGCAGGGCCTCGTCGGCTACGCGAGCCCGGCCGCGCAGCGGCTGCTCGGCCGTTCACCCGACGAGCTGCTGCACAGCAACGTCTTCGACCTCGTGCATCCGCAGGACCTGGATTTCGCGCGCGCCGAGCTGGCGGCGGTGCTCGAGGTCGGCGCGCGCGACGAGAGCGAGACCGTGTGCCGGGTGCGCCACGCCGACGGCCAGTGGCGGCAGATGGCGATCCTCGCCAACAACTGCCTGGCCGACCCGGCGGTGGCCGGCGTGGTGCTGAACGTGCGCGACGTCAGCCGGCGCATGCACGCCGAGGAGGCGCTGCGCGCGCTGAACGCCGAGCTTGAGCAGCGCGTGCAGCAGCGCACGCTGGAGCTGGTGCATGCGCGCGACGAGGCCGAATCGGCGAGCCGCGCGAAGTCCGAATTCCTGTCGCGCATGAGCCATGAGCTGCGCACGCCGATGCACGCGATCCTCGGCTTCGCGCAGCTGCTCGACGCCGGCCCCGCGCTGGCCGCGGCGCCGACCTCGCGCGCGCAGCTGCGCGAGATCCTGCATGCCGGCCAGCGGCTGCTCGCGCTGATCAACGAACTGCTGGACCTGGCGCGCATCGACGCCGGCGAGCTGGCGCTGCAGAGCGAGGCGGTGGATGCCGCGGCGCTGCTGCAGCAATGCCTGCAGACGATGGCGCCGGCCGCGCAGCAACACGGCGTGCAGCTGCCACCGCCGCCGCCGGCGTGCGGCCATGTGCGCGCCGACCCTGAGCGGCTCGAACAGGTGCTGCTGAACCTGCTGTCCAACGCCATCAAGCACAACCGCCGCGACGGCCGCGTCAGCGTGCGGGTGCAGCGCGAGGACGGCGCGCCGCGCATCGAGATCGGCGACACCGGCCCCGGCCTCGATGCGCAGCAGAAGGAGCGGCTGTTCCACGCCTTCGAGCGGCTCGGCGCCGGACGCCACGGGGGCGAGGGCGCCGGCATCGGCCTGGCGCTGAGCAAGCGGCTGGTCGAGCTGATGCACGGCCGCATCGGCCTGGACAGCGAGCCTGGCCTCGGCAGCCGCTTCTGGGTGCAGCTGCCGTGTGCCGACGAGGCGCCGGCGACGGTGGCCTGCAGCGGCACCGTGCTGTACATCGAAGACAACCCGGTCAACCAGCTGCTGATGGAGGCGATGCTGCAGCAGCAGACCGACGTGCGCATGCTCGGCGCCGAGCTGCCCGAGGCCGGGCTCGAACTGGCGCGCACGCAGCGGCCCGACCTGATCCTGCTCGACATCCAGCTGCCCGGCATCGACGGCTACGAGGTGTTGCGCCGGCTGCGCGCCGACGACACCACGCGCGACATCCCGGTCATCGCCATCAGCGCCAATGCGCTGCGCGCCGATGTCGAACGCGGCCGCGCGGCCGGCTTCGACGACTACCTGACCAAGCCGATCGACCAGCCGCTGCTGGTGGCGGCGCTGCGGCGCGCGCTCGGCTGAAGCAACGGCCCGCAGCGCCGCGGCGCTGCGGGTGGCGTCGGCCGCCCGATAATCGCCGGCCATCGAAGCCCCGTAGCGCCTTGTGGCGATCCCGCATGAACGAGCCCGACGCACTCTGGCAGCAGGCCCCCTGTGCGGCGCTGCGCCTGTGGCGCGAGGCGGGGCAGGCGCAGTGGCGGCTGAATCGCGCCGCGGTCGAATGGTCGCTGCAGGCCGGGCTGGCCGAGACCGACTGGCAGCGC
>DAORHX010000612.1:0-2465 GCA_035438245.1 Rubrivivax sp. | reverse complement strand
GCCCCCCTGCCCTTCGCTGCCGTCGGCCAGACGCACGATCGCCGCCGCCGCCTGCGCCGCGGCCGCAGCGGGGTCGGCGGCCAGCGTCTTCATGGCGACAGCAGGAAGCGGCGCAGCACCTCGATCTGCGCGTCGTGCACCAGCGTCGGCGCATGACCGACCCCGGCGAACTCATGCAGCTGCGCGCGCGGGCCGCGCTGCGTCATCGCCTGCGCGGTCCGCGGGGACAGGACGTCCGACGCGGCGCCGCGCAGCAGCAGCGTGCGGCAGCGCACACGGTCGTAGGTCTGCCACAGCACGGCCTCGCCGTCCTTGACCGCCTGCGCTGTCAGCGCGCGAATCGGCACGGCGACGCCCGGGTCCACGCGCGGGGTCAGCCCGCTGCGGCCTTCGTGCGTGGCCGGCATCAGCTGCGGCGCGGCCAGCGCCAGCCACTGCTCGCGCGTGTGCGCACCGAAGCCTTGCGACAGCGCCCACAGCGCATCGGCCGCCTCGTCCAGCGTCTGCCAGAAGCCGCGCTGCCCGACATAGCTGCCGATGCGCTGCAGCGCCGCCGGCTCGATCACCGGGCCGACGTCGTTGAGCACCAGCCTGCGCAGCGGCGAGCCGTCCAGGCCGGCCAGGCCGCGGCCGATCAGTCCGCCCATCGAGGTGCCGACCCAATCGACGCTCTGTGCATCCAGCCGCGCCAGCAGGCTGACCATGTCGGCCACGTAGGTGGGCAGCACATAGCCGGACGGGTCGGCCAGCCAGTCGGAGCGACCGCGGCCGACGACATCGGGGCAGACGACGCGGTACTCGCCGCACAGCGCGCGCGCCAGCGCATCGAAGTCGCGGCCCTGCCGCGTCAGGCCGTGCACGCACACCAGCACCTTCGGGTTGGCCGCGTCGCCCCATTGCCAGTACGCCATGCGGTGCAGGCCGCGGCCGTCCAGGCACTGCAGCTCGCGCAGCAGCGGCTCGCTCATCGTCATGTCCCCCTCGTCGGCGGACATGCTATCAACGCATGCCGCGGCCGGCAGCGCGCTACTTGTGCATCTGCACCGAGCCGCTGACGACGACGCTCACCTCCGAGGTGCCGGCGGCCACCGGCAGCGGCGCCGAGGACGCCACCGCCATGTCGGCGCCGGTCGAGCGGAAGCGCGGCATCGGCGGGCCGGAGGCGTTGTTCGACACCTCGACCGCGCGCAACGTGACGCTGCCGAAGCCGAAGGCCTTGGCATGCGCCTCGGCCTGGGAGCGAAAGCGCGCGATCGCCTGCGCGGCGAGCTCGCCTTCGGCCTTCTCGCGCGCCTCGCGCGACAGCCGGTAGCCGACCTGCGACACGCTCAGGCTCTGCAGGCGCGCGACCAGCTTGGTCAGCGCCTCGAAGTCCCTGCCTTCGGCGCGCAGCTCGACCGTGCCTTGCCACTTCGTCGCCTCCCCCTTGTTGCCGTAGCGCGGATAGACCGAGAAGTTGCCGGTACGGATGTCGACCTGGCCCGGCCGCGCCGCCTTGCGCGCCTCGGCCAGCGCCGCGTCGAGCGCCTGCGTCAGCTGCGCCTGCACCGTGGCGGCCTCCGGTGCCTCGCGCTGGGTCGAGAAGGTGATGATCAGCACGTCGTTGCTGACCTCGGTGGTGGCGGCCGCCGACAGCGACAGCTGGTTGGCGACCACCGGCGCTTCGGCCTGCGCCAGGGGCGCGGCCAGCGCCACGCACAGCACGGCCGCGACACGGCGGCATGACAGGACGAACGGTTTCATGACCACAGTATGGGGCAGTACGGACACCCGCATGGCGCGTGGCATCGATCACGGGTTGACGCGACACTCGCGGGGCGCCGTCGAAAAAGAGCTGTAACAGAAGGTCAGAAGTGCCGAAAGAGGGCTTCAGAAGACTTGCACAATGCCGTTGTTACAAATTTGGAGTGCGCCATGACCCAGCCACCGAACGCGCGGCCGAACCGCGTGGTGATCGTCGACGACGACGCCCGCATACGCGACCTGCTGCGCCGCTACCTGGCGCAGGAAGGCTTCGACGTGCTGCTGGCCGAGGACGCGAAGGCGCTGAACCGCGTGCTGACGCGCGAAACCGTCGACCTGATCGTGCTCGACCTGATGCTGCCGGGCGAGGACGGGTTGTCGATCTGCCGCCGCCTGCGCTCGGCCAAGGACACCACGCCGATCATCATGCTGACCGCGAAGGTCGAGGACGTGGACCGCATCGTCGGGCTCGAGGTCGGCGCCGACGACTACCTGCCCAAACCGTTCAACCCGCGCGAGCTGCTGGCGCGCATCCACGCCGTGCTGCGCCGCCGCCCCGCCCCCGAAGCGCCGGGCGCGCCGTCGAAGGAAGCGCAGACCGTGACCTTCGGCCCCTTCGAGTTCGACCTGTCGCTGCGCCGCCTGTCCAAGGAAGGCCAGCAGATCTCGCTGACCACCGGCGAGTTCTCGATGCTCAAGGCGCTGGTGCGCCACCCGCGCCA
>DAORHX010000611.1:0-2470 GCA_035438245.1 Rubrivivax sp. | reverse complement strand
ATCGTCTACGGCATCGTCGAGCGCTACGGCCTGGCCAACCTGCTGATCTCCACCGTGCTCGCCGGCGGCCTGCTGTTCGTGATGGGCCTGTTCAGACTGGGCGCGCTGGTGCGCTACGTGCCGGTGCCGATCATCATCGGCTTCACCAACGGCATCGCGGTGCTGATTGCACTGTCGCAGGTGAAGGACCTGCTCGGCCTGCGCATCGACAAGATGCCGTCGGACTTCTTCGCGCAGATCCAGGCGCTGTGGTCGCACCTGCACAGCTTCAACCCGGTGGCACTGGCCATCGGGCTGGCCTGCCTGGCGCTGGTCGTCGTCTGGCCCAAGTCCTACACGATGCCGCGGCACCCGAGCGGGCTGTGGGGCAAGCTGCGGCGCCTGAGCGCGCACCTGCCCGGCACGGTCATCGCGCTGGCCGGCGCCACGCTGGCCACCGCGCTGCTCGGCTTGCCGGTGGAGACCATCGGCTCGCGTTTCGGCGGCATCCCGCAGTCGCTGCCGGCCTTCGAGCTGCCGGCCTTCAGCTGGACCACCGCCAAGCAGCTGCTGATGCCGACGCTGACGATCGCCATGCTCGGCGCGATCGAGTCGCTGCTGTGCGCGCGCGTGGCCGACAACGCCACCGAGTTCCCGCGCCACGACCCGAACCAGGAGCTGATGGCGCAGGGGCTGGCCAACTTCGTCACCCCCTTCTTCGGCGGCATCCCGGCCACCGGCACGATCGCGCGCACCATCACCAACGTGCGCGCCGGCGCCGCCTCGCCGGTGGCCGGCATCGTGCATGCGGCCACGCTGCTGGTGGTGGTGCTGCTGGCCGCGCCGCTGGCCATGCACGTGCCGCTGGCGGCGCTGGCCGGCATCCTGATGTTCGTCGCCTGGAACATGGGCGAGTGGCACGAGTTCGCGCGGCTGCGCCACTTCAACGCGCCCTACCGCACCGTGCTCGTCGGCACCTTCGTGCTCACCGTCGTCTTCGACCTGACGGTGGCGGTCGAGGTCGGCCTGGTGCTGGCGTGCGTGTTCTTCATCTGGCGCATGAGCCAGCTGTTCAGCGTGCGCCCGCACGGCAGCGGCGACGTGCCGGCGGGGGTGTTCGTGTTCGAGCTGTTCGGCTCGCTGTTCTTCGGCGCGGTCGGCAAGATCGAGGCGCTGCCGGCGCAGTTGCCTTCGCCGACGCGCGCGGTGGTGCTGGAGATGCACCGCCTGATCTCGCTGGACACATCGGGGCTGGAGGCGCTGGAGCAGCTGCACCGCACGCTGCAACGCCGCGGCATCGCGCTGGTGCTGGCCAACGTCAACGAGCAGCCGCTGTCGCTGATGCGCCGCTCGGGCTTCGAGGCGACGATCGGCGCCGACGCGATCGTGCCCAACGTCGCTGCGGCGATGGACCCCTTCCGGCCCGAGGCCGGCTGAAGGCCCACTTGCGTCCAAGCGCAAGGAAGCGGATGGCCGCCATCGAATTCATTCACCACAGGAACGGAGGAAACGGAGGTAGCACAGAGCAATGCCCGCAGATGTTCAGTCTGCGGACCTCTGCGTCCTGCGTTCCTCTGCGGCGAAGGGATGGGTGTTCGGCTGCCTTGCGCCGTGAGCAGGCCTGCGATTCCCATGCGTCTGAACCCGGGTATCAGGAGCGCCAGCCGCGGCCGCGCTTGTCCATCCAGTCGCGCAGCTTCTGCTGCTGCTCGGGCTTCAGGCTGTCGTAGAAATCGGCCAGCGCGGCAATGGTCTGCGGGCTGCCGGCGCGCAGGGCATTCGTCTTTTCGTCCACCAGCGCCTGCGCGCGCGCCGCGTCGAAACGATCGCCGCTGACCAGCGCGCGCAGTTCGGCGCGCGGGTTCTGCGTGCCGCCGACGAAGGCATTGCGCTGCTCGCGCAGGCGGTCGAAGACCACGCCCAGCTTCTGCTTCTGCGCGTCGTCCAACCGCAGCTCCTTGCCGGCGCGTTCGATCAGTCGCTCGCGCCACTTGGCGGCATCTTCGGCGCTGACCTGCGTGCCGCCCCAGCCGTGGTGGCGCTGGCCACAGGCGGCGAGCCCGCCGACCAGAATGGACACGCCGGCGAGACCGATGAGGCTTCTCTTGATCCAGGTTCTCATGAACTGCTCCTTGTGGGTTGAAGGTGCGTTCATCGTGCCCGGGACACGGCGTGCGGTGCTTTCGCGCCGGTATCGTCGTGTATCGTTTCTTTACAAGCAGGAGGAGCAGCGCGTGGCACGCATCGACTATGTGGATGACGCATTACCGGCGGTGGATTCCGAACTGCTGCGCGCGATCAAGGCGCGACGCGGCGGGCGATTGCTCAACCTGGACCGCCTGCTGCTGCACAGCGCGCCGCTGGCCCAGGGCTGGAACGCGTGCATGGGCGCGATCCGCGGCGGCACCGCACTGGACGGCGCCTTGCGCGAACTGGTGATCCTGCGCGTCGCGGTGTTGAACCGCGCGCCCTACGAATTCGCGCAGCATGC
>DAORHX010000610.1:0-2477 GCA_035438245.1 Rubrivivax sp. | reverse complement strand
CGCCGCGGCCAGCAGCGCGGACAGGTTGTTGCTGCGCAGCGGCCCCTGCACGGCCACCTGCAGCAGGCGGCCGTCGGCGCCGCTGAAGTGCCAGCGCTCGTCGCCCTGCACGCTGCTGTAGATCAGCGCGTCGTGGCCGGCCAGGTCTTCGGGCGTGGCCGGCGTGCCGCGGCGCCGCAGGTAGTCGCCGGCGGCCACCAGCAGCCACGGGTTCGTGCCCAGGTAGCGCGCGCCCAGCGACGAGTCGGCCAGGCGGCCCATGCGGATCGCCACGTCGATGCCCTGTTCCACCAGGTTGACGTAGCGGTCGTCGAAGCTCAGGTCGATCTGCAGCTGCGGGTGCTGCTGCATGAAGCGCAGCACCAGCGGCGTCATCACGCGCCGGCCGAAGGCCACCGAGGTGCTGATGCGCAAGGTGCCGCGCACGCGCGACTGCATCAGCGCGGCCAGGTCGTCGGCCTCTTCGAGCTGGCGCGCGATGGCCTTGCACTTGTCGTAGTACGCGCTGCCGAGTTCGGTCGGCGTGACGCCGCGCGTGCTGCGGTGGAACAGCCGCGCGCCCAGCCGCGCCTCCAGCGCCGCCACGTGCTTGGTGGCGGTGGGCTGCGTGATGCCGAGGTCGGCCGAGGCCTTGCTGAAGCTGCCGGTCTCGACCACGCGGATGAAGAGCTGCAGCCCGGCAACGGTGTCCATGCGGCAACTCTAGCGGGAGCGGTGCTGACGTAAGCTCCGGGCATGCACTACGACACCGCGCTGCGCGACCACGGCCTGCCGCACGACCCGTTCAAGGCGCTGGTGGTGCCGCGGCCGATCGGCTGGGTGTCGACGATCGGCCGCGACGGCGTCGCCAACCTGGCGCCGTACAGCTTCTTCAACGCCGTCAGCGACCGGCCGCCGATGCTGGTGTTCAGCTCCGGCGGCACCAAGGACAGCCTACGCAACATCCTCGACACGGGGGAGTTCACCTGCTCGATCGCCACCTGGGCGCTGCGCGAGCCGATGAACCTCAGCTCGGCGACGGTGGCGCGCGGCGTCGACGAGTTCGCGCTGGCCGGGCTGACGAAGGCCGCATCGCGCTTCGTCGCGCCGCCGCGCGTGGCCGAGTCGCCTGCCGCCTTCGAATGCAAGCTGTGGCAGACGCTGGCGCTGCCGGCGCCGCGGCGCGGCGAGGGCTACACGCTGGTCATCGGCAGCGTCGTCGGCGTGTACATCGACGAGGCCTTCATCGTCGACGGCATCGTGCAAAGCGGCGCGATGCGGCCGCTGGCGCGGCTGGGCTACATGGACTATTCGGTGCTCTCGCCGGAATCGGTGTTCACGATGAACCGGCCGCGGGCCAGCGCCGACGGCCTGACGGCCGTGGTGCCGCCCGGCGCGTGGGACGGCGTCTATCGCTGAAGGAGCCGAAGGAGGGCCACGCATGCAGCCACTGGACATCGCTTGCGCCGGGCCTGGCGGGCGCCTGGGCGGGCTGCGGCGATGAAGGTCTTCCTCAGCCACGCCAGCGAGGCCAAGCCGCTGGTCATCCGCCTGACCGAGCCGCTGCCGCCGCACGTGCAGGTCTGGCTCGACCGCGATGCGATGGCGACCGGCCAGCGCTTCGGCCCGCGCATCGAGGCGGCGATCCGCCGCGATTGCGACTTCGTGCTCGTCTTCATCGACGAACACGCGCTGGCTTCCGACTGGGTCAGGCGCGAGACCGCGCTGGCGCTGCAGCGCCAGGCCGACCTGCAGCGCGCCTTCGTGCTGCCGGTGCTGCTGCAGCCGCTGGGCGCGCGCATCAAGGAGCTGGGCATCGACCCCGAGGAAATGCTCTACCTGGACGCCACCGACACCAGCGACGCCGGCGTCGCCGCGTCGGCGCGGCGGCTCGGCGACGAGCTGTTCAAGCACTGCAGCGTGATGATCGAGACGCTGCGCAACGCCGACCGGCGCGCGATGCTCGATGCGCTGTCGGCCGAGGTCACCGAATACAAGCAGGTGGCGTTCCGCTGGCAGGCGTCGCTGGGCAACCGCCTGGCGGTGCTGTCCACCAACCAGGCCGCCTTCGACCACGTGCGCGACACGCTGGCCGACTACAACGCCGTCAGCGAACGTTTCGTGCCGCGGCTGGCGCTGCACCGCGACCGCATCACCGCCGCCTGGCGCGACCGCCGTGCATTGTGCGAGGACGTGCGCGAGGTGCTGGCCTCGATCGAGAACGACGTCTACCGCGGCGCGATGTTCAGCCTCAACGAGGTGATCGAGGCCATCCACCACCTCGATGCCTCGCACGGCGCGCCGGCCGAGGAACTGGCGGCGCTCGATGCGCGCAAGGACACGCTGAACGAGGCCGCGCGCGCCGCGCTGGAGCGCATGAGCGCGCGCACCGCCGAGCTGATCGGCGACCTGGAGAGCGAGCTGGAGTGACACGATGCCGCGCTGGCGCCGCCGCGAGATGCTGGCCCTGCCGCTGGCCCTGGCCAGCCTGGGCGGCC
>DAORHX010000609.1:0-2477 GCA_035438245.1 Rubrivivax sp. | reverse complement strand
GCAGCGTCGACCTGCGCGACGGCAACCAGGCGCTGATCGAGCCGATGGACCCGGCACGCAAGCTGCGGATGTTCGAGATGCTGGTGCGCATCGGCTTCAAGCAGATCGAGGTCGGCTTCCCGTCGGCGTCGCAGGCGGATTTCGACTTCGTGCGCCTGCTCATCGAGAGCGAGCTGATCCCCGAGGACGTGACGATCCAGGTGCTGACGCAGGCGCGCGAGGAACTGATCCGCCGCACCTTCGAGTCGCTGGTGGGCGCGCCGCGCGCGATCGTGCACCTGTACAACGCCACCGCGCCGGTGATGCGCCGCGTCGTGCTGGGGCTGGACGAGGACGGCATCGTCGACCTGGCGGTGCAGCACGCACGGCTGCTGCAGCAATTGGCCGCCGAGCAGCCGGGCACGCGCTGGACCTTCCAGTATTCGCCGGAGATGTTCTCCGGCACCGAGCTCGCCTTCAGCAAGCGTGTCGTCGATGCGGTCACCGACGTGTGGCAGCCGACGCCCGAGGCCAAGTGCATCGTCAACCTGCCGTCGACGGTGGAGCACAGCACGCCGAACATCTTCGCCGACATGATCGAGTGGATGCACCGCCACCTGGCGCGGCGCGAGGCGATCGTGCTCTCGGTGCATCCGCACAACGACCGCGGCACCGGCACGGCGGCGGGTGAGTTCGCGCTGATGGCCGGTGCCGACCGGCTCGAAGGCTGCCTGTTCGGCAACGGCGAGCGCACCGGCAACCTCGACCTCGTCAACGTCGCGCTGAACCTGTACACCCAGGGCGTGGCGCCGGGGCTGGACTTCTCGGACATCGACGCCATCCGCGCCTGCGTCGAGCACTGCAACCAGCTGCCGGTGCACCCGCGTCATCCGTATGTCGGCGAGCTGGTCTACACCTCCTTCTCCGGCTCGCACCAGGATGCGATCAAGAAGGCCTTCGCCGCACGTCGCGACGGCGATGTCTGGGACATGCCGTATCTGCCGATCGACCCGAAGGATCTCGGGCGCAGCTACGAGGCGGTGATCCGCGTCAACAGCCAGTCGGGCAAGGGCGGCATCTCGTACCTGCTGGAGGCCGAATACGGCGTCGAGCTGCCGCGGCGGCTGCAGATCGAGTTCAGCCAGGCGGTGCAGTCGGTGATGGACGTGCAGGGCCGCGAGATGAGCGCCGCCGACATCTGGGCCGTGTTCGCGTCCGAGTACCGGCTCGACAGCCGGCTGCTGGACAGCTACCGTCTCGACGAGGTCGGCGACGGGAGCGTGAGCTTGCAGGCGGCGCTGCATGTCGACGGCCGGGCGACGGCGCTGCGCGGCCAGGGCAGCGGCCCGGTCGAGGCCTTCGTGTCGGCGCTGCAGACGACGTGTGACGTCGAGGTGCAGGTGCTCGACTACCACGAGCACGCGATCGGCAGCGGCGCGAAGGCGCGCGCGGCGGCTTACATCGAGATGCGCGTCGGCGAGCGACGCCTGCACGGTGTCGGTATCGATGCCGACATCGTCGCGGCATCATTCAAGGCCTTGCTGTCCGGCATGGCGCGCGCGCGGGCGCTGCGCGTCGATGCGGATTGCCGATCGTTGGCTGCTTGAAGGAGAGGGGACCATGGGCGACAAACTGATCATCTTCGACACCACCCTGCGTGACGGCGAGCAGTCGCCGGGCGCATCGATGACCAAGGACGAGAAGCTGCGCATTGCGCGCCAGCTCGAGCGCCTGCGCGTCGATGTCATCGAGGCCGGCTTCGCGGCGTCGAGCAACGGCGACTTCGATGCGGTCAAGACCATCGCCGACCACATCCGCGAGTCGACCGTGTGCTCGCTGGCGCGCGCCAACGACCGCGACATCTCGCGTGCCGCCGAGGCACTGAAAGGCGCGGCGTCGGCACGAATCCACACCTTCATCGCCACCAGTGCGCTGCACATGGAGAAGAAGCTGCGCATGACGCCGCAGGAGGTGTTCGAGCAGGCGAAGCTGTCGGTGCGTTTCGCGCGCAACCTGTGCGCCGACGTCGAGTTCTCTCCCGAGGACGGTTACCGTTCCGACCCCGACTTCCTGTGCCGCGTGCTCGAGGCAGTGATCGGCGAGGGCGCGACCACGCTGAACATTCCCGACACGGTCGGCTATGCGGTGCCCGAGCTGTACGGCCAGTTCATCCGCAACCTGCGCGAACGCATCCCGAACTCCGACAAGGCGGTGTGGTCGGTGCACTGCCACAACGACCTGGGGCTGGCGGTGGCCAACTCGCTGGCCGGCGTGACCATCGGCGGGGCGCGCCAGGTCGAGTGCACGATCAACGGCCTCGGCGAGCGTGCCGGCAACTGCTCGCTCGAGGAGGTGGTGATGGCCGTGAAGACGCGCCGCGACTACTTCGACCTGGACGTCGGCATCGACGCCGCGCAGATCGTCCCGGCCTCGCGCATGGTGGCGC
This sequence comes from Rubrivivax sp., assembly GCA_035438245.1. Classification (GTDB taxonomy): domain Bacteria; phylum Pseudomonadota; class Gammaproteobacteria; order Burkholderiales; family Burkholderiaceae_C; genus Rubrivivax. Next base: position 52 of record DAORHX010000609.1, on the reverse strand, counting down.
AGACCACCGGCTTCGTCGTGCAGCCGAACAAGGCGGTGGTCGGCGCGAACGC
>DAORHX010000608.1:0-2486 GCA_035438245.1 Rubrivivax sp. | reverse complement strand
CCGCGCGAACGTTCGGAGGCCACAGCGGCCTTTCGGGAACTGCAGCTATGCGCCGGGAGCAGCTGTCCGCCTCGTTGCGCTGGAGCGCGAGTGGGTATCAGGCCGCCGGGTTGGCGGCTGCGCGCTGTTGCAGCCGCGCCCAGCCTTCGTCGACTTCGGCCTGCAGCTGCTGCGCCGCCTGCGCCGACAAGTGGCGGTAGCGGCGCTGCAGTGCCAGGTAGTCGGCCAGCGGGCGCGTGCGCTGCGTCGGGTTCAGCGTGTAGCGCTGGCCGTCTTCGATCTCCAGCAGCGGGTACGCGCCACTCTCGACCGCGTAGCGCGCGGTGCGCAGCGCGCCGTCGTCGGCCAGACCCCAGCCGTCCAGGCACGGGATCAGCAGCGTGATCAGCCGCAGGCCGCGCAGCCGCTTGGCCTTCTCGACCTTGTAGCGCAGGTCGGCGAGGTGGCCGATGCTGGCGCTGGCCGCGTACGGGATGCCGTGCGCCGCCATGATCTCGAGCAGGTTCTTCTTGCGCGAGGTCTTGCCGGCGGGGGTCGAGCCGGTCGCCGCGTGGTGCGGCGTCGACGACGACTTCTGCGCGCCGGTGTTCATGTAGCCCTCGTTGTCGAGGCAGAAGTAGAGGATGTTCTCGTTGCGTTCGGCCGCCGACGACAGGCACTGCAGGCCGATGTCGTAGGTGCCGCCGTCACCGGCGAGCACGATCACCTGCGTGTCGCGCCGCCCGCTGGCGTCGAGCGCGCGGCGCAAGCCCGACGCGGCGGCGGCGCTGGCTTCCAGCGTCGGCTGGTACACGGGGATGCGCAGCGAGCTGAACGGCTGCGGCCCGGCGATGATCGCCATGCACGACGGCGGGATCACCGCCATCGTGTCGGGCCCCAGCACGTCGAGGATGTGGCGCAGCGTCAGCGGCTCGGCGCAGCCCGGGCAGGCGGCGTGGCCCGGGCACAGCAGAGGCATCTTGTCCGGTGCGTTCATCGTACCCACTCCGAATGGGGCCGCGGCGACGTCGCCTGCGCGCGCCGCACGAAGGCGGCGATGTGTTCGGGCGCGACGTTGAGCCCGCCGACCCCGGCCAGGTAGCCGTGCACGCGCGGCGCCGCCGGCATGCCGTACAGCGCGGCGCGCAGCTCCTGGTGCAGCACGCCGCCGCAGCCGGGCGAATGGTTGCGGTCGAGCACGACCACGTCGGCCACGCTGTGCAGCGCGGCGCGCAGCGCCGCCGCCGGCAGCGGGCGGAACAGGCGCAGCTTCAGCAGCCCGACCGCGAGCCCGGCGTCGCGCAGCGCATCGACCGCCTCGCGCGCACAGCCGCACAGGCTGCCCATCGTCACCACCACGCAGGCGGCGCCGTCGCAGCGGTAGCGCTCGACCACGCCCCAGGCGCGGCCGGTGTGTTCCGACCACTCGCGGTCGGCCTGCGCGGTGAGCGCCGGCACGCGCGCCATCGCCGCCTCCAGGTCCTGGCGGTGGCGGTTGTACATGTCGGCGCTGACCACGTTGCCCCAGCTCGACGGGTGGCTCGTGTCCAGCCGCTGCGGCGGGTCGAAGTGCGGCAGGTAGGCGTCGACCGTGGCCTGCGTCGGCACGCTGACCGGCTCGAGCGCGTGCGACACGTAGAACGCGTCCAGGTTGACCATGGCCGGCAGCAGCGCCTGTTCGGCGACGCGGAAGGCCTGCAGCACCGTGTCCAGCGCCTCCTGCGCGGATTCGACGTAGAACTGGATCCAGCCGGTGTCGCGCTGCGCCAGGCTGTCGGTCTGGTCGGGCCAGAAGGCCCACGGCGACGCCACCGTGCGGTTGACGTTGGCCATGACGATCGGCGCGCGCGCGCCGGCCGCATAGTGCAGCAGCTCGTGCATCAGCAGCAGCCCCTGCGACGCGGTGGCGGTGAACACGCGCACGCCGGCCAGCGACGCCGGGATGCAGGCCGACATCACCGAGTGTTCGGACTCGGGCGTCAGGATCTCGGCGTCGAATTCGCCGACGGCCTGGAACTCGGTCAGCAGTTCCAGCACCGGCGTCTGCGGCGTGATCGGATACACCGGCACGACCCGCGGCCGCGCCAGCCGCGCGCCCCAGGCCACCGCATGGTTGCCGGTCAGCAGCACCGGGGCTTCGTGCGTGATGGCGCTCATTTCGCTTCCTCGAGCATGGTCATCGACCCGGTCGGGCATTCCGCCACGCACAGCCCGCAGCCCTTGCAGTAGTCGGTGAGCACGGTGTAGCCGTCGCCGGCCCGCTGCACCGCCAGGTCGGGGCAATAGGTGATGCAGTTGTCGCAGTGCGTGCAGGTGCCGCAGGAGAAGCAGCGTGCGGCCTCGGCCAGCGCCTGTCCGCTGTCCAGCGCGAGCTGCACCTCGGCGCTGCCGGCCAGCCGGGCGGCGACGTCCAGCCGGGGTGCGGCGGCACGCGGCTGCAGCGGGTGGTAGTGCAGGCTGATCTCGGCCAGCTCGACGCTGGGCAGCGCGGCGGCCGGTGCTTCGGC
>DAORHX010000607.1:0-2494 GCA_035438245.1 Rubrivivax sp. | reverse complement strand
AGGCGCCGAGCAGCGCAGGGCAGTGGAGCAGACTACCGCCTCAGCGAAGCGTCGCAGCCTGCCCGGGGACCGGCTTTGCCGCGCCGGCTTTCCACACGGACAGCGGACTTCTGGAACTCCGCTTTGCAACCGGGAACGGAAGTCCGGTTTTCTGCGATTGAACGGCCGTGGGGATCAGTCGGCCTTCGCGCCGGACAGCTTGACCACCTCCTCGTACTTCGCCAGTTCGGCGCGCACGAAGGCCGCGAACTGCTCCGGCGTGGTCGGCGACGGCTCGGCCAGCAGCGTGGACAGACGGGCCTTGATCTCCGGTGAGGCCAGCGCTTCGGTGAAGGCCTTGTTCAGGCGCTGTGTCGTTGCCGGCGGCATGCCGGCCGGCCCGAACAGGCCGAACCAGGTGTTGATGTCGAAGGCGGCCAGGCCGTGGGCGCGGCCCGTCTCGGCGATCGTCGGCACCTCGGGCATGACGCTGGAACGCTTGCCGGTGGTCACCGCCACCGCCTTCAACTTGCCGCCCTTGACGTTGGCCGACGCGGCGGCCAGGTTGTCGAAGTTCAGGTCCACCTGCCCCGACACCAGCGCGAATTGCGCCGGCGACCCGCCGGCATAGGGAATGTGCACCATGTACACGCCCGCCTGCGCCTTGAACATCTCGCCCGCCAGGTGTCCGGCGCTGCCGTTGCCGCCGGAGCCGTAGTTCAGCGCGCCGGGGTGCGCCTTGGCATAGGCGACCAGGTCGGCGACGCTGGCGATGCCGAGCTTGTTGGCGACCCCGACGTTCATCACCAGCACGTTCGGCACCTGCGCGACCAGCGTGATCGGCGTGAAGTCGCGGATCGGGTCGTAGGGGATCTTCGTGTACAGCCACGGGTTGATCGCGTGCGTCGCCACCGCGCCCATGACGATCGTCGTGCCGTCGGGCGCGGCCTTGGCCACCAGGTCGGCGCCGAGATTGCCGCCGGCGCCGGGACGGTTCTCGACCACCACCGGGCCGAGGCTGTCCTTGACCTTGTCGGCCAGCGCACGTGCGACGATGTCCAGCGGGCCACCGGGCGGATAGGGCACGATCAGGCGGATCGGCTTCGGCTGCGCCCAGGCGGCGGCGAAGGGGCCGGCCAGTGCGGCCAGGGTGAGCAGGTGGCGGCGGTTGGGCAAGGGTTGTCTCCTGGGTGGGATGTCGGTGGCTGCGACCGCTACACGGTCGGGTGCTTGTCGGCTTCGGAGGTGAACGAGTCGGCATGGAACTCGTCGGCCGGCAGGCCGCAATGGCCGACGAAGTCGTTGCGCGCCGAGTCGACCATCACCGGCGCGCCGCAGGCATAGACCTGGTGCGACGACAGGTCGGGCAGGTCCTCCATCGCCGCGCGGTGCACGAGGCCGCTGCGGCCCTGCCAGCCCTCGTCGAAGCTCTCGGACAGCACCGGCACGTAGCGCAGGTTCGGCATCTGCGCCGCGGCGGCCTCGGCCCAATCGTGCAGGTACAGGTCGGCGCGCCTGCGGCAGCCCCAGTACAGCGTCGTCGGCCGCGTGATCGCCTTCAGCTGCATGTGCTCGATCAGCGCCTTGATCGGCGCGAAGCCGGTGCCAGCGGCCAGCAGCACGATCGGCTTGGCCGACTCCTCGCGCAGGAAGAAGCTGCCGAACGGCCCTTCGATGCGCAGGATCTCCTTGTCGCGCATGCTGCCGAACACATGGTCGGTGAACCTGCCGCCGGCCATGTGGCGCAGGTGCAGCTCCAGCGCCGGTGGACTGCCCAGGTTGTGCGCGGCATTGGCCATCGAGTAGCTGCGCCGCGCGCCGTCGCGCAGGATGACCTCGATGAACTGGCCGGCCCGGTATTGCAGGTTCTGGTTGGCCGGCAGCTGCAGCTTGACGATCATCACGTCGGGCGCGGCGCGCTGCAGCGAGAGCACGCGCGCCGGCATCTTCAGCACCGGGAACTCGCCGGCGCCGGGCACGCTGCGCGCCTCGATCACGCAGTCGGTCTGCGCCGCCGCGCAGCACGGCAGGATCAGCCCGGCATCCTCCTCGGCCACCGACAGCGCGCGCAGCTGGTGCGCGCCGTGGATGACGCGGCCTTCGAGCAGCCTGCTCTTGCAGGAGCCGCAGGCGCCGTCGCGGCAGCCGTAGGGCAGGCCGATGCCCTGGCGGATGGCGGCCGACAGGATCGGCTCGTCGCGCTGCACCTCGAAGCTGCGGTTCGCGGGCATCAGTTGGACGGTGAAACTCATGGCATTCGAGAGGCACTTAAACTGCCTGCGTCATTGTGCCCGCAACGTCCTTCCAGCCATGCCATCGCAGCCCAACCGTCGAGCGCGCCAGCCGGTGCTGCTGATCGTCGGCTGCGGCGATGTCGGCCTGCGCGTGCTCGGCCTGCTGCGCGGCCGCTGGCGCGTGCTGGCACTGAGCTCGTCAGCGTCGCGGCGCGAGGCGTTGCGCCGGGCCGGCGCGCTGCCGCTGCTCGGCGACCTGGATGATGCGGCGACGCTGGGCC
>DAORHX010000606.1:0-2504 GCA_035438245.1 Rubrivivax sp. | reverse complement strand
TTGCGTTTCGCAAGGTCAAGCTGGCAGTGAACATTATTTACGGATAACTTCTAAGCCGTGCAGGCGTCCAGCGCCTGCGGCCGCGATGGCTCGGCGCTGACGCGCCCGCCGTCCATCGGCACCACCAGCTCGGCCAGGCAGGCGAGGTCGTCGTCGTCGTGCGTGATCAGCAGCAGCGGCAGTCGCAGCGACTGCTGCAGCTGCAGCAGCTCGGCGCGCAGCTGCTGGCGCAGCGCCTTGTCCAGCGCGGCGAACGGCTCGTCCAGCAGCAGTGCGGTCGGCTCGTTGACCAGCGCGCGCGCCAGCGCCGTGCGCTGGCGCTGCCCACCCGACAGCTGGTGCGGATAGTGGTTGGCCACGGCCTGCAGGTGCAGCCGCTCGATCCACTGCGCGACACGCGCATCGCGCACCGAGCGCGACGGGTTGCGCCAGCCGCCGGTGCAGGCGAAGCCGATGTTCTGCGTCACGTTCAGGTGCGGGAACAGCGCGTAGTCCTGGAACACGTAGGCCAGCCGCCGCTGCTGCGGCGACAGCGCGATGCCGGCACCCTGGTCGAACAGCACGCGGCCGGCCACCGCCGCGCGGCCGCCGTCGGGCGCAGTGATGCCGGCGATCATGCGCAGCGTCTGCGTCTTGCCGGCGCCGGAAGGCCCGTACAGCACGACGCGCTGCGCGCAGCTGCGGAACGCGACGTCGATCTCGAAGCGGCTGTCGCCGTGGCGCAAGTGCTTGCGCAGCGCGATGTCCCACACCGGCGGCGCCGGTGCATCGGTCTGGCCCGGCGTCATCATGGCCTCAGACGGCGCGCGCGACGACGCGGCCCGGCACCAGCCGGGTCGCGCTGAGCAGCACCGCGATGCAGGTGATCGAGGTCACGGCGACGAGGAAGTTGGCGGCGTCGTCCTGGCCCGCCTGCACCGCCTCGTAGACGGCGATCGACAGCGTCTGCGTCTTGCCGACGATGCTGCCGGCGACCATCAGCGTGGCGCCGAACTCGCCGAGCGCGCGCGCGAACGACAGCAGCAGCCCGGCGAGGATGCCGCGCCAGGCCAGCGGCAGCGACACGCGGAAGAACACCGCCGCTTCGCCGATGCCCAGCGTGCGCGCGGCGTCCTCCAGTTGCGGCTCGACGCCCTCGAAGGCGGCGCGCGCCGCCTTGAAGACCAGCGGGAACGAGACGATCGTCGCCGCGATGACCGCGGCCTGCCAGGTGAAGATCAGCCGGATGCCGAAGTGCTGCAGCAGCCACGCGCCGATGACGCCGTGGCTGCCGACGACCACCAGCAGGTAGTAGCCGAGCACGGTCGGCGGCATCACCATCGGCAGCGTCAGCGCGGCATCGAGCAGGTCGCGCCCCGGGAAGCGCCAGCGCGCCATGACGAAGCCGACGCCGACACCGAGCAGCAGGTTCAGCGCCGTCGCCCAGCCCGCGACCTTCAGCGTCAGCGCCAGCGCAACCCAGGCACTTTCCATCGACGCAACGCTCGCGCGGGCTCAGGGCTTGCCGAAGCCGTACTTGGCAAGCACCGCCTGCGCCGGCGGCGTGAACAGGAAGTCGACGAACTTCGCCGCTTCGGCCGGGTTCGGCGCGCCGGCCAGCGTGGCCACCGGGTAGAGGATCGGCGTCTTCGTCGGCACCGTGAACGCCACCTTCACCTTGTCGGCCATGATCGCCGCGTCGGTGGCGTAGACGAAGCCGGCATCGACCTCGCCGCGGGCCACGTAGTCCAGCGCCTGGCGCACCGAACTGGCGCCGATCATCTTCGCCTCGATCGGCGCCCACAGGTTGGCGGCTTCGAGCACGCCCTTGGTGTAGCGGCCGACCGGCACGCTGGCCGGCAGGCCGATGGCGATGCGCGCGAAGCCCGGCTGGTTCAGGTCGGCCAGGGCGGCCGGCACCTTGGTGGCCGCCGTCGGCACGATGACGACCAGCGTGTTCGACACCACGTCGCGGCGCTGCGCCGGCTTGACCAGCCCCTGCGCCTGCGCCTGGTCCATCGTCTCCTGGTCGGCACTGACGAAGACGTCGGCCGGCGCGCCCTTGGCAATCTGTGCCAGCAGCGCACCCGAGGCACCGAAGTTCAGGTGGACCTTGGCGCCCGGGTTGGCGCTCTCGAACAGCGGAACGATGTCCTTGAATGCATTGGTCAGGCTGGCCGCCGCGGACACGGTGACCTCGCCGGCATGCGCGGCAAGCGACAACGCGGCGAGCAGGCCGAGAATGGATGATCGGAACAAAGGCATGGTGCAACCGGCGCAGAAGAATCGTGATAGTCAAGTATACATATCGACCGTGCTCTCGCCGCCCGTTCTGTGCTGGACAATCCGCGCCGCGCCGCGCCGCGCAACCGTTATGTAGGACTTCATATGACGAGTGACCGTTCGATTCCCGTGCATGCGGCGGCGATCCTGGACGACGGCCGCCGCGACATCGACGCGCTGCTGCGCACGCTGGTGCAGGCCCAGCGTGCGGCCGGCCGGCGCGTGCGCGGCCTGCTGATGGC
>DAORHX010000605.1:0-2505 GCA_035438245.1 Rubrivivax sp. | reverse complement strand
GTCTGGTCGATGGCGATGGCCGGCGGCACGCCGTCGACGCGGTCGACGGCCGGGCGGTCCATGCGCTCGAGGAACTGCCGCGCATAGGCGCTGAAGGTCTCGACGTAGCGCCGCTGGCCTTCGGCGTACAGCGTGTCGAACACCAGGCTGGACTTGCCCGAGCCGCTGGGCCCGGTGACCACCGTCATCTCGCCGGTGCGGATGTCCAGGTCCAGGTTCTGCAGGTTGTTCTGGCGCGCGCCGCGAATGCGGATGAGGCCGGTGGACATGTCGCTAGGGAGCCGGTTCTGCGAGGGCGGAACCGGGCATTCTAGGCAGCACCGGGCTCATCGCACGGCGTTGCCGGTGCAGGGGCCACGACAAGAAGGGCGCGGCCCGTGCGCCTCTGCGGCGCGCGTCGCCCAACAACAGCGCACACCGCGGCGCCCTCAAGTTTTTCGAACACTGACGACAACCGGGCTGGCGCCAACCGGAGGGTGCGGCGCCTAAGCTTCGGCCCGTTGCATCCCTCGCTCAAGGACCCTTCAAATGTTCGATTCCTCCAAGACCCCGCTGGTCGTCGTCGGCCGCGTATTGCTGGCGCTGATGTTCATCCTGGCCGGCTTCAGCAAGCTCGGCAACATCGGCGGCACCGCGGCCTACATCGCCAGCGGCGGACTGCCGCTGGCCACGGTGCTGGCCGTGGCCGTCGGCCTGCTCGAACTGCTCGGCGGCCTGGCCATCGCCATCGGCTGGCAGGCGCGCTGGGCCGCGCTGGCGCTGGGGCTGTTCACGCTGGCTGCCGCCGTGCTGTTCCACGCGTTCTGGTCGCTGCCGGCCGACAAGGCCTTCGTGCAGCAGCTGCTGTTCATGAAGAACCTGTCGGTCGCCGGCGGGCTGTTCATCGTCGCGGCGCTGGGTGCGGGCCCGGCGAGCGTCGACGCGCGCCGCGCGCCGCGTCTGGCCACGGCCTGAACGCGGCACGCTGACCGCGGCCGCCGCGGTCAGCGTGTGCGCGGCGCCACCGCCTCGAGGAACTTGCCGATCTGCTGCAGCGCCTCGCGCGCCTCGGGCAGCTCGGGGTTGAAGATCTGCCAGACGTGGACCATGTGGTTCCAGCGCTGCAGTTGCACCGGCGAGCCCGCGGCGCGCGCGCGGTTGACATAGCGCTTGCTGTCGTCGAACAGCATTTCGGTCTCGCTGGCCTGCACCAGCACCGGCGGCAGCCGCGACAGGTCGGCGCGCAGCGGCGAGATCAGCGGGTCGTTCGGCCGGATGCGCACCTGCAGCCAGCCGAACCACAGCATCAGCACCTGCGGCACGCGCGCCATCGGCCCGAACAGCGGGCCCAGCATCGGGTCGGTGGCCACGTTGCTGCGCAGGCTCGGGCTGCTCAGCGTGGCGTCGGTCAGCGGCGACAGCGCCACCGCGGCGTCGGGCGCGCGCTGCCCTGCGTCGCGCACCCAGTTCAGCAGCGACAGCGTCAGGTTGCCGCCGGCCGAATCTCCGGCAACGAACACCACGCTCGGCGGCGCCGCACCGTCGGGACCGTGTTCGAGCATCCAACGATAGGCGCTGCGGCAGTCTTCGATGCCCGCGCGCCGCGGGAACTCGGGCATCAGCCGGTAGTCGATGGCCAGCACCGCGCCGCCGGTCAACGCCGAGAACTGCGAGGTCAGCGTGCGATGGCTCTTCGGGCTGCCGACCATGAACGCGCCGCCATGGATGTAGAGCAGCCGCCGCTGCGGGTCCGCACCCGGCGCCAGCACCCACTCGCCGGGCACGCCGCCGCAGTCGACCGGCACGAAGCGCGCGTCGAGCACGCGGTCGGCGAACATCTCGTCCATCGCCTTGCGCAGCGCCGCATTGCGCTCGCGCATCGGCACGCCTTGCAACGACAGCTGCATTCGCCCGAGCGAGGCCAGCACGCCCTGCAGCTGCGCGCTCGGCCCATCACCTTGCGCGAAACGCTCGCCGACCGGCGTGTCGAAGGCCGACAGGTCGGCACCCTTCAGGTGCAGCACCGCCACCGCCCACAGCACGCCCAGTCCGGCGACGACGAACAAGCCGACTTCAATCCACATCGTTCCCCCGCTCCGGGTGCCGTTCCCCCGGCGCGGGCAGTGTAGCGGCGGCCCGCCGCCCGGCAGCCCTCAGCGGACGCCCGCCTGCAGCAGGATCTTCTCCATCGGCGCGTAGCCGCGGTCGCGCGCCAGCTGCAGTGGCGTGCGCCCGCTGCGGTCGGCCAGCTGGGTGCTGGCGCCCGCCTCGACCAGCAGGCGCAGCGTCGCCACGTGGCGCGGGCCACCGTCCCCGAGCACGATGGCTTCGATCAGCGCGGTCCAGTGCAGGTTGTTGACATGGTCCAGCGGCGCGCCGGCCTGGATCAGTTGGCGCACCACGCCGTCGTGGCCCAGGTGCGCGGCGGCGATCAGCGCGGTGCCGTCGTAGCGGCTGGTGGTGAGCTTCGCGCTCGCGCCGAGCGCCAGCAGTTCGCGCAGCGTCGCCTCGTCGTCGGCGACGGCG
>DAORHX010000604.1:0-2509 GCA_035438245.1 Rubrivivax sp. | reverse complement strand
TGCGCCGTGAGCGAGCGCCTGTTTCTCTACGACTGGTCCCGAGAATCCGTATCAGCCGCGGCCCTGCCTTGCCACCGCGGCTGCGGCGTCGGCCACCGCCTTCGCGTCGCCCAGATAGCTGCTGCGCAGTGGCTGCAACTGCGCGTCCAGCTCATAGACCAGCGGAATGCCGTTCGGAATGTTCAGCCCGACGATGTCGGCATCGCTGATGCGGTCGAGGTACTTGACCAGCGCGCGCATCGAGTTGCCGTGCGCCGAGATGACGACGCGCTTGCCCGAGCGGATCGCCGGCGCCAGCACCTCGTTCCAGAACGGCATCACCCTTGCCACCGTGTCCTTCAGGCATTCGGTCAGCGGTACCTGCCCGGCGCGCAGCGCGGCATAGCGCGCATCGCTGCGTTCGCTGCGCGCATCGGTGGCATCGAGCGCCGGCGGCGGCGTGTCGTAGCTGCGGCGCCAGAGCAGCACCTGCTCGTCGCCGTACTGCCGTGCCGTCTGCGCCTTGTTCAGCCCCTGCAGCGCGCCATAGTGACGCTCGTTCAGCCGCCAGTCGTTGACGATCGGCAGCCAGGTGCGGTCCATCTCGTCGAGGCAATGCCACAGCGTCCAGATCGCCCGCTTCAACACCGACGTGTAGGCGACGTCGAACTCGTAGCCCGCTTCGCGCAGCAGCCGGCCGGCCTGGCGCGCCTGCTGGACCCCGGTGTCGGTCAGCGGCACGTCGGTCCAGCCGGTGAAGCGGTTCTCCAGGTTCCAGGTCGACTCGCCATGGCGAATCATCACGAGCTTGTACATGGGGCAACGGCAGAGGCGCGCGCGGCGTCGGCGCGGGGCGCGATTCTATAATCGCACCCCTTTCACCACCGTCGCCCGTGCCCGTGCAATTCGTCGTCGAGAACTGGATCCTGATCCTGGCTGCCGTCGTTTCCGGATCGTTGCTCGTCTGGCCGGTGATCGGCAAGGGCGGCATCGGCAGCTCGCTGTCGACCGCCGACGCCGTGCGCTTGATCAACCAGGAGAAGGCGGTCCTGATCGACGTGCGCGAGCCGGCCGAATTCGCCGCCGGCCACGCGGCCGGTGCGCGCAACGTGCCGCTGGCCACGCTCGACGGCGCGAAGGCGCTGCCGAGCAACAAGGCGCTGCCGCTGGTGCTGGTCTGTGCGTCGGGTGCGCGTTCGTCGCGCGCGGCCGCGCAGTTGCGCAAGGCCGGCTACAGCAGCGTGCATTCGCTGGCCGGCGGTACCGAGGCCTGGCGCACGGCCAGCCTGCCGATCGAGAAGTCGGCCTGAGGCTGCCGCGCATGAAGCCGGTGCGCATGTTCACGACGCTGGTCTGCCCCTACTGCGTGCGCGCCAAGGCGTTGCTGCAGCAGCGCGGCGTCGGCGATATCGACGAGGTGCGCGTCGACCTCGATCCGCAGCAGCGCGTGCACATGATGCAACTGACCGGACGGCGCACGGTGCCGCAGATCTTCATCGGCGACACGCATGTCGGCGGCTGCGACGACCTGATCGAACTCGACCGCCGCGGCGCGCTGCTGCCGCTGCTGGGCGTGGCGGCCTGAAGCGCCGGGCCGCCTGCGACGCTGGGGGATAATCCCGCCTCCTTCGGCGCCGGCACCAGCGTGCTGCTGCTGCCGCACCGCCAGACCACTTCCGGAAGATTCCACCATGGCCGACGCCGCCCCGACCCCCGTGTTCCAGATCCAGCGCATGTACCTGAAGGACCTGTCGCTGGAGCAGCCGAATTCGCCGCAGATCCTGCTCGAACAGCAGCAGCCGCAGGTCGAGATCAACCTCGGCATGGGCGCCGAGGCCGTGGCCGACGGCATCTACGAGGTCACGGTGACGGCGACGGTGACGACCAAGGTCAGCGACAAGACGCTGTTCCTGGTCGAGGCCAAGCAGGCCGGCATCTTCGAGATCCGCCACGTGCCGCAGGAGCAGATGCAGGGCATCATCAGCATCGTCTGCCCGCAGATGATCTATCCGTACCTGCGGGCGATCGTCTCCGACGTCTGCACGCGCGCCGGCTTCCCGCCGATCATCCTGACCGAAGTCAACTTCCAGGCGATGTTCGAGGCGCAGCAGCAACAGGCCGCGGCGCAGAACGGCAACGGCGGCGCAGCCAACGGCGGCTCGCGCATCATCACCAGCGCCAACTGACTTTGCGCGCGGCGCCGGCGACGCATGAATATCGTCATGCTCGGCGCCGGCGCGTGGGGTACCGCGCTGGCGCTCGCTGCGGCGCAGCGCCACGACACGCTGCTGTGGACGCGCGACGCGGCGCAGGCCGCGCAGATGAACGCGCAGCGCCGCAACGAGCGCTACCTGCCCGAACTGGCGCTGCCGCCGAACCTGCGCATCAGCGCAGACCACGACGCCGCCCCCTCGCCTCGCGCCGACGGCATCGCCTTGACCAGCCGCACGCGCGCCGGCAGCGTAACCTGGCCGTCGATGTCGATGCCATCCGCGAGGCGCTCGAGTTCGGATTCGGACGGAATCCCGCG
>DAORHX010000603.1:0-2519 GCA_035438245.1 Rubrivivax sp. | reverse complement strand
CAGCTGCTCGCGCTCGGCGTCGCGGATCTTCTGCAGGATCACCTGCTTGGCGGCCATCGCGCCGATGCGGCCGATCGGCACCGATTCGATCGGCTCCTCGATGTAGTCGCCTTCCTCGATGTCGGGGATGCGGTCGAGCGCGTCCGACAGCATCTCCTCGGCGTCGGGGTTCTGCAGCCCGGCGGCATCGGGCACCACCAGCCAGCGGCGGAAGGTCTCGTATTCGCCGGTATCGCGGTCGATGGCGACACGGATGTCCCATTCGGCGCCGTGGAACTTCTTGCTGGCCGACGCGAGCGCCGCCTCGACCGCGTCGAAGACGACGTCGAGTTCGACGCTCTTCTCGCGCGCGATGGCGTCCACCAGCATCAGCATTTCGCGGTTCATGTTGTCTGACCTCCGTCTACCCCGTCCGCCGACGGTTGCGGCGCGGCCGTCCTGCGGCCACGGCCCTTGAAATCGAGCACCGGCACCAGCCGGGCTTCGCGCACTTCGTCGATGCGGAAATCCAGCGCCTGGCCCGCCGGCTCGCCCAGCGCCAGGCGCCAGCCGTCGTCGGCGGCCAGCAGCCGGCCGCGATAGTTCTTGCGGCCCTGGAAGGGCTGCTTCAGGCTGATCTCGATTTCCTGGCCGGCAAAGCGCTCGTAGTCGCTCGCGCGCTTCAGCGGCCGGTCCAGCCCCGGCGACGACACTTCGAGCCGCTGGTAGGCAACGGCCTCGACCTCGAGCACGTACTGCAGCTGGCGGGTGACGCGCTCGCAGTCGTCGACCGTCACCGACTCGGCATCACCGGCGGGATAGCTGCGCCCTGGAATGCGGTCGATGGTGACGCGCAGCAAGCCGCCGGCCGAGCGCAGCACATCCACCAGCTCGTAGTCCAAGCCGGTGACTGTGCGCTCGATCGTCGTGTGCCAGTGCGTCGTTGCCAAGGCGGTTCACCGCTCCCATCACGGTTCGCCCGCGGTCGAACCCACCGAAGGCCAGGCCAGCGGCCTGCTCCGGGCAACAAGGTTCGAGTTGCGATCAACCATAAAAAATGGGCTGGATGAAATCCGCCCATGCCCGTGTGTCAGCGAAAGGCGCATTGTAACCTCAGGTGAGAGACCCGGCAACCGGCGCTGCAGCGGGCGATGCCGAAGGCGGCTTGCCGCGGGTGCCGTGCCAGAATTCCCGCCCTGGCACCGCCCCTCCTGGAGCATTCATGGGATTCCTCACCGGCAAGAAGCTGCTGATCACCGGACTGCTGTCCAACCGCTCGATCGCCTACGGCATCGCCCGCGCCTGCCGCCGCGAGGGTGCCGAGCTGGCTTTCTCCTACGTCGGCGAGCGCTTCAAGGAGCGCATCACCGACTTCGCCAGGGAGTTCGACTCGACGCTGGTGTTCGACTGCGACGTCGGCGACGACGCGCAGATCGCGGCGATGTTCGAGCAACTCGGCCAGGCCTGGCCGCAGTTCGACGGCTTCGTGCACTCGATCGGCTTCGCGCCGCGCGAGGCGATCGCCGGCGAGTTCCTCGACGGCTTGTCGCGCGAGGCCTTCCGCATCGCGCACGACATCTCGGCCTATAGCTTCCCGGCGCTGGCCAAGGCCGCGCTGCCGCGGCTGCGCGACAGATCCGCGCTGCTGACGTTGAGCTACCTGGGCGCCGAGCGCGCCGTGCCCAACTACAACACCATGGGCCTGGCCAAGGCTTCGCTCGAAGCCAGCGTGCGCTATCTGGCGGTCAACCTGGGGCCCAAGGGCATCCGCGTCAACGCCCTGTCGGCCGGGCCGATCAAGACGCTGGCGGCCTCGGGCATCAAGGACTTAGGCAAGATGCTCGACACCTTCGCCAAGACCGCGCCGCTGCGCCGCAACGTCAGCATCGACGACGTCGGCAACGTCGCCGCCTTCCTGCTGTCGGACCTGGCCGCCGGCATCACCGCCGAGATCACCCACGTCGACGGCGGCTTCAGCCAGGTGGCGCTGGCCGCGCCCGACGCTTGAAAGTCCCCTAGCTGCCCCTAGCTGCGCACGCAGTCGACGAAGTAGCGTCGGCCGGCGCCCGCGGGTGCGTCTTCCTCGACCAGGCCGTGCACATCGGTGTCGAAGCCGGGGAAGGCGGCGTTGAACTGCCGCGTGAAGCGCAGGAAGTCGACGATCTTGCGGTTGAAGCGTTCGCCGGGAATGAGCAGTGGGATGCCCGGTGGATACGGCGTCAGCAGGCTGGTGGTGATGCGCCCTTCGAGCGCGTCGATGTCGACCCGCTCGGTCTCGCGGTGCGCGATGCGCGCGAAGGCGTCGCTCGGCTTCATCGCCGGCTGCAGGTCCGACAGGTACATCTCGGTGGTCAGCCGGGCGATGTCCCCCTTGGCATAGGCCTCGTGGATGCTCTGGCACAGGTCGCGCAGCCCGATGCGCTCGTAGCGCGGGTGCGCGGCGCAGAACTCGGGCAGCACCCGCCACATCGGCGCGTTGCGGTCGTAGTCGTCCTTGAACTGCTGCAGCGCCGTCAGCAGCGTGTTCCAGCGGCCCTTGG
>DAORHX010000602.1:0-2533 GCA_035438245.1 Rubrivivax sp. | reverse complement strand
TGTCGCCGCCGTGGTGTTCGATGCGCTCGATGAGCGCGCCGAAGCGCGCGTTCAGCAGCTCGGACAGGCGCTCGGCGCCGGCCGGGCCGGCATCGCCCAGGCGTTCGGTCAGCGCGGTGAAGCCGGCCACGTCGGCGAGCAGCACCGCGGCATCGAACTGCCCGCCCGCGGGCAGCGGCGTGAGTTCGCCGCGCGCGGCCAGGGCGACGAAGGTGCGCGGCAGCCAGCCGGCGAGTTCGGCGTTCATCGCGCGTGATGCACGTGCGGCGGTTGACAGCGCCGCCGCCGCTGCCTATGTTCAGCGGCCGCCGCCCGCCTTCCACCGCCGATCGAGGAGTGCCGCCGATGCCGAACCCGCCCCCCGTCAAACGCGTGGCCATCCTCGGCGGCGGCGTCGCTGCGCTGAGCGCGGCGGCCGAACTGGTGCAGCAGCAGGCGCAGGCCGGGCACACGCTGTACGAGATCACGCTCTATCAGCTCGGCTGGCGCCTGGGCGGCAAGGGCGCGAGCAGCCGCAACCGCTCGCCCGGCAAGGGCATGCGCATCGAGGAGCACGGTCTGCATGTCTGGTTCGGCTGCTACCACCGGGCGTGGCGGCTGCTGCGCCGCTGCTACGACGCGCTCGGCCGCGGCGAACAGATGGCCGAGCTGTTCCAGGGCCAGACCGACACGCCGTACATGGAGGACGTCGGTGGCTGGAAGGTCTGGCCGGTCCATTTTCCGCGCAAGTTTGGCACGCTGGGTGACGATTCGCTGCGCCAGGACGTGCTCGGTTATGTGCACGCCATCGGCCGCTTCCTGCTCGAGCTGGGGCGGCGCGCGGCGGCGCGCCGGCTGGCGCTGGGTGGGGACGAGCCGCTCTGGCTGCAGCGCCTGCGCGCGGGCATCGACGACGCCGTGGCGCTGTTCGAGCAGCGGCTGCGCGCGCTGGAGCAACGCGCCGCCGACCCCGCAGCGCCGGCGCGGCCGCCGGGCGAACACTACGACGCGCTGCTCGCCGCCGAGGCGCTGGGCGAGCTGGTGTTCGGCGCGGCGAGCAGCGATCTCGACGACGAACTGCGCCGCGCGCGCATCCTGTTCGAGCTGGGAGCGACCGCGCTGCGTGGGCTGTGGGCCGACCGCGTCTGGCACACCGGCTTCGACGCGCTGGACGGCGAGGACGCACGCGCCTGGTTCCGCCGCCACGGCGCGTCGCAGCCGACGCTGGACGCGGCGCCGATACGTGCGCTGTACGACCTGTGCTTCGCCTATCGCGGCGGCCGCGTCGACTGGGCGCAGGCCGACTTCGCCGCCGGCGCGGCGCTGGTCACGGTGCTGCGCATCGTGATCGAATACGCCGACTACGTGGTCTACGAGATGCGCGCCGGCATGGGCGAGGTGGTGATCGCGCCGCTGTACCGCTACCTGCGCAGCCAGGGTGTGCGCTTTTGCTTCTTCCACCAGCTCGATCGGCTCGAACTCGACGCCCAGGCGCGCAGCGTCGCCGCGGTGCACCTGACGCAGCAGGCGCAGACGCTCGACGGCGCCGAGTACGAACCGCTGTTCGAGCTGGCGTTCCCGGGCACCGGCCTGCACCCGCTGGAGTGCTGGCCCGACACGCCGAAATACGAGCTGCTGCGCGACGGCGACGCGCTGAAGGGCTACGACCTCGAGTCGCGCCACGGCGGCTGGCCCGCGGTGGGGCCGGTGACGCTGCGCGCCGGCGCCGACTACGACCTGCTGGTGCTGGGCGTGTCGCTGGAATCGGCGCGCGAGGTCTGCGCCGACTTCGCCGGCGCGCTGCCGGCCTGGCGCACGATGTTCGACGCGATGCGCAGCGTGCAGACGGTGTCGGCGCAGCTGTGGATGACGGCGACGCTGCAGCAGCTGGGCTGGACGCATGGCGCGGTGCCGATCGACGCCGGCCCCGAGCCGCTGGACGTCTGGGCCGACCGCAGCGACCTGCTGCAGCGCGAAGGCTGGGGCAGCGATGCGCCGCACAGCCTGCAGTACCTGTGCGGCCCGCTCGACGAAAGCTGGACCGCCGGGCTGCCCCCCGGCCCGGCCTTCGCGCTGGCGGGCAAGGCGGCGGCGCTGCGCACGACGCGGCAATGGCTGGAACAGAACGCCGGCGCGCTCTGGCCGGCCAGCGTGGTGCGCGGCGCCTTCGACTGGAACACGCTGTATGCGCCAATCAAGGCCGGCGGCGCCGCGCGGCTGGAATCGCAGGTGGTGCGCGCCAACTTCGAGCCGAGCGAACGCTACGTGCTGTCGGTGGCCGGCAGCACGGCAAGCCGCCTGAAGGCCGGCGGCTCGGGGCTGGCCAACCTGATCCTGGCCGGCGACTGGACGCACAGCGACTGGAACGCCGGCTGCATCGAAGCGGCGGTGGCCAGCGGCACCAACGCCGCGGCGGCGGTGGCGGCGAGCTGACACCCGCGTGGGGTCAAGCGCAAAGCATCGGTTGGCCGTTTCCGGCGCGAAGCGGAATATCAGAAGTCCGCTGTCCGTGTGGAAAGCCGGCGCGGCAAAGCCGGGCCCGGGCAGGCCGCGA
>DAORHX010000601.1:0-2541 GCA_035438245.1 Rubrivivax sp. | reverse complement strand
CCGGCTGCGCACCAAGGTGCGCCACGCCGCGTTCAGCGACGGCGCGCGGCTGGCCGACATCTGCCTGGAGCGCGCGGTGCGCCACGCGCAGGCCACGCTCGGCCACTACTTCGACAACGCGCGCGTGCTGTTCTTTTCCGGCACCGCGCATCGCAAGCTGGCGCTGTCGATGGCCGAGTACACGCCGAACATGCACTTCGCCGACCCGGTGCTGCAGCTCGGCTCGCCGAAGCTGCTCAATTCGCTGGACGCGCTGGACCTGTATGCCGGCGGCATGCACTACGTGGCGGACTGGGTGCCGCCGCGGCTGGTCAGCGCACCGCTGCTGGCGCAGTGGGCGCAGCACGTGCTGCGGCGCGCGGTGCGCCATGCCAGCGTGGTGGTCGCTCCGGTGCATGCGCTCGACGCGATGGGGCTGGAGGAGCTGGCCGGCAAGACCATCGTCACGCACACCGTCAACGACGCGCGGCTCGACGCCTTCAAGGACAAGGGCGTGCACCTGGTGATCGACGGTGCGCCGCGGATGCACGGCCATGCGATCGACCCGTCGCTGCTCGACGCGATGCTGCTGGCCGCCAGCGGGCGCCTGAGCGGCGAGCTGCTCGACGACGACTACCTCGAGATCCTCGGCGCCGAGGGCATGCAGCCGCGCCTGCTGTACCCGAACGGCTTCAAGCGTGTCAACCGCTTCGCCTTCGTCATCCACCCGCTGTCGCAGGAATACTTCAAGAAGGTCAAGCCGGTCGAGGTGCTGTCGCGCGTGTCGCCGCCGCTGCTGATGGATTCGCTGGAGAAGGTGATGGCCTTCGCGCCGCCGTTCGTCTATTCGCGCATCGAGGGCGTGCGCTCGCCCACCGGCGTCGAGGCCGAAGGCTGGCTGATCGCCGTCGGCGGCACGCCGAAGGAGATCATGGCGCACAGCCCGGAGTTCACCTACCGGCGGCTGCTGGCGGCCGCCGACATGGCACGCAAGCTCGGCGCGCAGATCATGGGGCTGGGCGCGTTCACCAAGGTGGTCGGCGATGCCGGCGTGACGGTGGCGCGCCAGGCGCCGCTGCCGATCACCACCGGCAACAGCTACAGCGCCAGCGGCGCGCTGTGGGCGGCGCGCGACGCGCTGCTGCGCATGCGGCTGCTGCCGCGTCCGCGCGGCAAGGAACGCCTGAAGTTCAAGGCGATGGTCGTCGGTGCCACCGGCGCCATCGGCGCGGCCTGCGCGCGGCTGCTGGTGCGCGCCGCCGAGGAGGTGGTGCTGGTGTCGCCGGAAACCGCCAAGCTGCTGGCGCTGAAGGCGGACATCGAGCGGGAAAGCCCGGGCGCGAAGGTGGTGCTGGCGGCGAGCACCGAGCGCGACCTGGCGCAGATGGACATGGTCGTCACCGCCACGTCGGGCGCAGGCAAGAAGGTGCTGGACATCATGAAGGTCAAGCCCGGCTGCGTCATCACCGACGTCGCGCGGCCGCTGGACCTGCCGCCCGAGCAGGTGGCGAAGAGGCCCGACGTGCTGGTCATCGAATCGGGCGAGATCCAGCTGCCCGGCGTGGTGCAGATGAAGAACATCGGCCTGCCGCGCGGCGTGGCCTACGCCTGCCTGGCCGAGACCATCGTGCTGGCGCTGGAGGGGCGCTTCGAGAATTTCACCGTCGGCCGGCAGATCGAATGGGCCAGGGTGCACGAGATCTACAAGCTCGGCCTGAAGCACGGCATGAAGCTGGCGGCGATCTCCGGCGTGCATGGCGAGTTCAGCGACGAGGACATCGCGCGCGTGCGTGCACTGGCGCTGGCGGCGCGCGCGAAGGCCGCGGCGAAAACCGCGGCGAAGGGTTCGGCCAAAAGTGCGGTGAAGGCGCCGGCGCGCAAGACGCGGACGCGCGCCGCGCCCTGAGGCCGCGGCCGCGCTACAGCGCGCGCGACTCGAAAGTGTTGCACTGGGCCATGCTGCCGCTGCTCAGGCCCTTCTTGAACCAGGTCATGCGCTGCGCGCTGCTGCCATGCGTGAACGACTCGGGCACGACCACGCCCTGCGACTGGCGCTGCAGCGTGTCGTCGCCGATCTTCGACGCGGCGTTCAGCCCTTCCTCGATGTCGCCCGGCTCGAGCCAGGCCTTGGCCTTGTGCGAATGGTGCGCCCACACGCCGGCCAGGCAGTCGGCCTGCAGTTCCAGCCGTACCGACAGCGCGTTCATCTGCTCTTCGGGCACGCGCCCGCGCATGCCGTCGACCTTTTCGGTGATGCCGAGCTGCCGCTGCACATGGTGGCCGACCTCGTGCGCCACGACGTAGGCCTGCGCGAAGTCACCGGGCGCGCCGAGCCGCTGGTCCAGCGTGTCGAAGAAGCCGAGGTCGATGTAGACCTTCTGGTCGGCCGGGCAGTAGAACGGCCCCATCGCCGACTGCCCCATGCCGCAGGCGGTGCGCGTGGCGCCGCGGAACAGCACCAGCCCCGGCGGCCGATAGGCCCCGCCGGCGGCGCGGAACTGCTCGGCCCAGACGTCCTCGGTGCTGGCCAGCACGGTGGAGACGAAGGCCGCCACCTTGTCG
>DAORHX010000600.1:0-2545 GCA_035438245.1 Rubrivivax sp. | reverse complement strand
GGCCGCGCTGAACAGGCCGGCCGACACACCGCCCCCGCCGCGCTGGTCATGGGTGTGCGACCGCTGCGGCGACCCCGACTGCGAGCGCCACCTGCTGCCGCGAGCCTGACGCGCCGAGCGCTACTGCAGCGACGCCGGGGTGTGCGGCTGGTCGCGCGGCGGCGTGAACAGCTCACCGACGTCGACCGCATCGAAACGGTACTGCTGGCCGCAGAACTCGCAGCCGACTTCGACTTCGCCGCGCTCGGCGATGATGCCGCGCACCTCGTCGGGCCCGAGCCCGCGCAGCATGTTGCGCACGCGCTCGCGTGCGCAACTGCAGGCGAAGCGCGGCCGGCGTGGCTCGTGGCGCAGCAGCCGCTCCTGCCAGAAGAGCCGGTGCAGCAGCGTCGCCGCATCCAGCCGCAGCAGCTCGTCGCGGGTCAGCGTCGCCATCAGGTGCGTGATGCGGTTGAAGCCGTCGTCGTGGCCGATGTCATGGCCCTCGCCGGAGACGCGGCTCGGCCCTGCCGCCGGCATGCGCTGGATCATCAGCCCGGCCGCCGTGTCCTGGTCGGCCGCCAGCAGCAGCCGCGTCTCGATCTGCTGCGACTTCAGCATGTAGTGCTCGAGCACCTGCGCCAGCTGCTGCGGCGGTTCGGGCCCGTCGCCGCCCAACGGCACCACGCCCTGGTACGGCTGCTGCCCCGCCCGGCGGCCGCTGGGATCGAGCGTGATCGAGCAGCGACCCTGGCCGTGAAGGTTCAGCAGCGACTGCAGCCCGGCACCGGCCGCCACCTCGCCGAGCACGGTGGCGGTGGCGCGGAACCGCAGGTCGTCGTGCACCTCGGCCACCGCCAGCTTGACCGGCCCGTCGCCGTACACCTGCAGCAGCAGCGTGCCGTCGAACTCGATGCTCGACTGCAGCAGCACGCCGGCGGCGGCCATCTGGCCGAGCAGGTCGCGCACCGGCGCCGCATGCGGCGCACTGCCGCGGCGCGCCAGCATCTCGCGCCAGCTTTCGTTCAGGCGCACCAGCTGGCCGCGCACGGCCAGCCCCTGGAACAGGAAGCGCTGCAGCTCGTCCATGGCGCTTCAGCCGATGCGCTTGAGGCCTTCGCGGTGACGCCGCGTCTGCGTCAGATAGACGCGCGACACGCGCTGCAGCATCTCGAACTGCTCTTGCGTCAGCGCGCGCACGCGCCGCGCCGGCGCGCCGACGATCAGCGAGTCGTCGGGGAACTCCTTGCCCTCGGTGACCAGCGCGCCGGCGCCGACGATGCAGCGCCGGCCGATCTTCGCGCCGTTCAGCACCACCGCCTGGATGCCGACCAGCGTGCCTTCGCCGATGCTGCAGCCGTGCAGCATCGCCTGGTGGCCGACGCTGACGCCGTCACCCAGCGTCAGCGGGAAGCCGGGGTCGGCATGCAGCACGCTGGCATCCTGCACGTTGGTGTCGCGGCCGAGCGTGATCTGCTCGTTGTCGGCGCGCAGCACCGCGCCGTACCAGACACTGGCCCCTTCGCCCAGGCGCACGCGGCCGATCACGGTGGCGCTGTCCGCGACCCAGGCGGTCGCGGCGATCTCGGGTACCCAATCGTCAAGCTGGTAGATGGCCATCGGCAGTCCTCGTGCGGGAAGTGCCGATTTTCGCCTGTTCGCGCACCCCGGCCAGGCCAGTGCGCGGCACCCCCCCGTGCAGCGCCTGCCCCGGCGCCATCGCCCAGCCGCCGCGCTCCAGCGCCCAGCCTTCGGTGGCGGTGGCCTTCTCGTGCAGCATCCAGCGCGGCCCTCCCGCCGCGACGCCGGGCGTGCGATCGAGCACCCCGTCCGCGCAGCGCTGCAGCAGCGACTGCACGGCGTCCTCGTCCAGCTGCAGCGCAAAGCGCTGCCAGCAGCGGTTGACGCGGGTGTCGGCCCACGCGTCTTCGAGCGCATCGCGCAGCTGCCGCGCATCGGCGCCCTGCCCGGCTGCCAGCCGGCGCGGCAGCATCGCGCTCAGCCAACGGTGGAAGTCCGCGCGCAACGCCTCGTCGCCCAGCAGCGCGGCCAGCGCACGCAGCCGCTGCGTGCCGTCGGGCCGCGCCAGTTCGCGCGTCACCAGCGCCTGCAGCCCCTGCACTGGATTCAGCAGGCGCAGCCGGTTCGGCGGCAACACCCGCAGCGGCAGGCAGGCCGCCTCGGCTTGCGGCAGCGGCATGACGAAAGAGATCAGCACCGCCAGCCGCGTCCACGCGGCCGCGTCCAGGCCATCGACGGGGCCGGCTTCGGCCTGCTGCGCGCGCTGCCACGCCGCACGCCAGCCGAGGGCGCCCTTCGCGCGGTTGGCCTGCAGGCTCATCGTCGCCAGGTTGCCGGCGGCATAGCCGGCGTGGTCGTTGACGCGGTCGACCGAGGTCTCGGCCTGCACCAGCGGGCGCCGCGTGATCGGGCAGTGCGACACCTCGATCTGCCCCAGGTAGTGGGGTGTCACGTCGCCGAGTTCGAACGCCCGGCCGCGCAGCCAGGCATGCACCCGCAACTGCAGCCACCAGCGCACGCGGCGCGACGCACCGCGCGTGCACTC
>DAORHX010000599.1:0-2553 GCA_035438245.1 Rubrivivax sp. | reverse complement strand
TGGTGTTCCAGCACTTCGAGCTGTTCCCGCACCTGTCGGTGACCGAGAACCTGACCATCGCGCAGGTCAAGGTGCTGGGCCGCAGCGCCGACGAAGCCAAGACGCGCGGGCTGAAGATGCTCGAGCGCGTCGGCCTGATGGCACACAAGGACAAGTTCCCCGGCCAGCTGTCGGGTGGCCAACAGCAGCGCGTGGCGATCGCGCGCGCGCTGTCGATGGACCCGATCGTCATGCTGTTCGACGAGCCGACTTCGGCGCTGGACCCGGAGATGGTCGGCGAGGTGCTCGACGTGATGGTCGGCCTGGCCAAGGAAGGCATGACGATGATGGTCGTCACGCACGAGATGGGCTTTGCGCGCAAGGTCGCCAACCGCGTGATCTTCATCGACGTCGGCGGGCGCATCCTCGAGGACTGCGCGAAGGAGGAGTTCTTCGGGCACCCCGAGAACCGGCAGCCGCGCACCAAGGATTTTCTGAACAAGATCCTGGCGCACTGAGTGCGCTGGTGCCGGCCGGATGGCTGCCGGAGTCGCCGCACGTACCAGGAGATCAAGCCATGACCCGAACCGCGCAGTGCCTTTGTGGATCGGCATCCATCTCGGTGAGCGGCGAGCCAAGAATGCACGCCGTCTCCCACTCCACCGGCAGCAAACGCCGCACGGGCAGTGCATTCGGCATATCCGTGTACTTCTTGCGGTCAGGCGTGACGGAAAGCAAAGGCGAAATGTCGGTCTATGCGGTTCATGGCAAGGACGACGGTGGGGAGAGCCACTTCTGCAAGACATGCGGGACAACGCTGTTCTGGTACACGGCGGCGCGACCGCATCTGATTGGCATCGCTGGTGGCTGTTTTCCGGACGGAAGTCTTGGCGAACCGACCATTTCAGCCAGACATGCCCAAAAGCTGCCCTGGGTCGGGCTACCAGACTCCTGGAAGGTGGAAGGATGAGAGTGGACGTGCAAACCGTCACGCCCCGCAGTCCACCATGCGCAAACCGAGATGCTGATGCCCGATCGGGTAGCCAGGCGTGGCTGACCCGGCCCCACACTACCCGATACATTCAAGGCGCCCGACAGGGCTGGCAGACGAAGGTCGCTGCAGAACGTCGCGCGTGTGGCCTTGGCGGAGCGCCAACAGCTCTGCGTCAGGCGTCCGAGAACATGCACTTCAAGCCAAGGTGCTTCTCGAAAGCATCAAAGTCACGGTCGCTGTGCAGCAAGCGATGGCCGCTGACCATGCACCGCGTAGCCAGCACGACATCGATCGTGCCGCGGACGGTCACTCCGAGCTGGCGCAGCTTCAGGTAGTTCCTGGCCGCTGGGACCACCACATCCTCTCCTCCGAGGACCACGAGGTCGAGCCTGCCGAGAAGGCGCCGGACCTCGTTGAATTCCTTCTCGATCTTGCAGCCCTGAAGGACTTCAGTGAAGCTCAGGTCGCCGATCGCCACTTCCTGCGAGTCCAGCAACTCCTCCAACAGATCGGCCTGCGGGGTGGCTTCGCCCCTGAAGTAGTCGATCCAGACGCTGGAGTCGACCAGGATCACTTGTCCCGCCTCATGGCATCGAGATCACCTTCCCAGGTGATCTTGCCACGCAGCTTCTTGATCTCCGACTGCTGCCTGAGGCGCAGCAGGGTCCGCAGCCCGAGTTCGACCGCCTCGCGCTTGGTCTTCAGCCCGGTGGCTCGCAGGGTGTCAGCCATCAGCTTGTCGTCGATCACGATGTTGGTTCGCACGATGCATACCTTTCCAGGAAGTCGTACACATCATAGCTCGGAGCGCCAAGCGCGCCGCGCCGACGCCCTCCCGACACTCACCCGCGTGCGGGCGCCCAGCGCGACCCCCCAGGAGTCAACCGCCCACCAGATCCGGCAGCAGCGTCGCCGCCAGCGCTTCTTCGGCCAGCGCCAGGCCGTGCGCCTGCATCGCCGGCGCCAGCGCCGCGTCCCACACGGCAGCCACCGGCGTGCCGGCCAGCCGGTAGTCGGCATGCGCGGCATGGATCAGCGCGGCCTGATAGTCCGCCGCGCCGAAGCGCCAGGGCTGCGCTGCATGCACGCGCATCAACTGGTTGCCGATGTGCACGCCCGGCCAGTCGAAGTCGCCGTGATAGCGCAGGCGCGCGCCGGCCGCGGCCAGTTGCGCCAGCAGGCAGCGCTGCGCCGCCGCAGGCATGCCGTCGGTGCACAGCAGCGGCGCGCAGCGCGCACCCCAGCGGTCGGCAGCGATGGCCAGCAGGTTCGGGTTCTCGCAGACGAAGACCTCGCGCCCGGCCACGGCCCAGGCCGGTGGCGCGCGCAACAGCCGGCGCAGCGAGACATAGGCCGGCTCACCCGGGTCCGCCAACGCGCTGCCGTACAGCGGCAGGTTCAGGCACAGCGCCGGCCGCGCCAGCTCGTTGACGAGCACGCCGGCGCGGGCCCAGACCTCTCGCGCATCGTCCTCGGTCGCGTCGTCAGCGCTCGCGGCTTCGGCCTGGCGCAACGCCGCCAGCACCAGCGTCGCCGTCGGCTGGCCGGCGTCGAGGGCGTGGGCATCGCCGAGCACGCGC
>DAORHX010000598.1:0-2554 GCA_035438245.1 Rubrivivax sp. | reverse complement strand
GCCTCGAGCACCGGCTCGCGCCACGGGTTCAGCGCGCGCCAGTCCCAACCTGCCGCGGCCGCGGCACGCGTGCAGTCGGCCAGGTCGGTGCACGACAGCGCCGCGTAGGACGCGCTGACCAGCGCGCCGCCGGCAAGCTGCACGAGCAGCAACCCCAGCCCGACCAGGCCCCAGGCGCCGAGGCCCGCGGGCGCAGGCGCATCGGCGCAGGCGGCCATGCGCACACACAGCGCGAGCATGACGAAGCCGCCGAGCAGGTTGCCCATCGCCACCGCCGGCAGCTTCGCGCCCGGCGTGACGATGCCCAGCACCGCCAGGCCCAGCGCCAGCAGCAGCAGCGCCAGCGCCAGCGCACCCGGCCGCTTCAACACCGGCCGCGTCATCAGCGTCGTCATCACCATGACGATCACGAGGATCAATGTCGCCGACGCGACAACCCGGTGCGCGAGCCGCGCCGCGGCCACGCCATGCCCGGCGACCGCGGTCGCACCCTGCTGCGCATAGCACGCCGGCCAGTCGGCACAGCCGATGCCGGCTTGCGACAGGCGCATGAACGCGCTGAGCGTGATCGTCGCCAGCATCAGCAGCGCACCGCCCCAGGCCATCGCGCGCAGCAGCCGCAAGCGGCGATCGGCAGTGGGGGTGGTGCGGCTCATGTCGGCCGCATGGTAGTGCCTGCACGCGGCGCGGCGCAGCGTGCGGCTGGGCGTCCCACCCTGATCACGACGCGTTCTCCGCTTTCCTTGAATTGGTTCAAGTCCCCTTCGCGCACGGAACAACAGAATGCAGCACCCGCGCATAGCCGCCCACCGGCTGCGCCGACTGCGAGGAAGCGACATGAGCCAAGCCCACCGCGATGATCCGAACGAACCCGTGCCCTGGCTGCAAAGGTTGCTCGACAGCCCTTTCATGCTGCTGCTGCTCGGCGTGCTGATTCCGATGGTTCTCTACAACCTGTGGGGCGTGATCGACATCCTCACGATCCCGGCAGGCAAGTGAGCGCCGGCCCGCAATGAGCATGCAAGGAACAACACGATGAGCGCCATCCTTCCCCCAGCGGACCGCCTGTGGATCAAGCATCCGATCGACCGTGTCGAGGGCACGTGGATCGTGATCGCCTTGCTCTGGTGCATGATCCTCTTCTTCATGATGGTCGGCTGGCACATCTGGGGCAACCAGAACCTGTCGACCGAGACCTACCGCACCACGCCGGAGAAGTTCACCGAGAAGGCGCAAGCCATGGTGGACAAGTACACGGTGCGCACCGAGACCGACCAGAAGATCCCGGTGGTCGCGCCGCCTCCCGGCAGCGATGTCTACCTGCTCGCGCGGCTGTGGGCCTTCTGGCCGATCCTCGAGCTGGAGAAGGGCCAGACCTACCGGCTGCACCTGACCGCGCTGGACTACAACCACGGCTTCTCGCTGCAGCCGGCCAACATCAACATCCAGATGGTGCCGGGCTTCGAGCATGTGGTGACGGTGACGCCGAACCAGTCGGGCCAGTATTCGATCGTGTGCAACGAGTTCTGCGGCATCGGCCATCACCAGATGGTCGGCCGCCTGTACGTCAAGTGAGGGGCGAGCGATGAGCGTGACTACCACTTATCGGACCTGCCCGCGCTCCGGGTTGCAGTTCGAGAACCAGGCCGAATGGCTGATCAAGGCCAACGCCTTCGTCGGCGTGGTGTGGTTGCTGATCGGCGGCCTGCTGGCCATCGGCGTCGTGCTGACGCGCTGGCCGGCCGTGCACTGGCTACCGGCCGACAGCTTCTACATGGTGCTGACCGCGCACGGCATCGACATGCTGATCTTCTGGATCATCTTCTTCGAGATCGCGGTGCTGTACTTCGCGTCATCGACGCTGTTGCGCTGTCGCATCGCCGCGCCGAAGATCGCCTGGGCCGCCTTTGCGCTGATGGTCATCGGCTCGGTGCTGAACAACGTCGCGGTGTTCCAGGGCGCGTCCAGCGTGATGATGACCTCGTACGTGCCGATGCTGGCCGAGCCGAACTTCTACCTCGGCATCATCCTGTTCGCGGTCGGCGCGCTGGTGGCCTGCTTCGTCTTCTTCGGCACGCTGGTCGTGGCCAAGCGCGAGAAGACCTACGAAGGCTCGGTGCCGCTGGTGACCTTCGGCGCCCTCACCGCGGCGATCATCGCCGTGTTCACGCTGCTGTCGGGCGCGATGATCCTCGTGCCGGCGTGGTTCATGTCGCTGGGCCTGATGACCGTCGACCCGCTGGTCTACCGCACCGTGTGGTGGGCGCTGGGCCACAGCTCGCAGCAGATCAACGTGGCCGCGCACATCTCGATCTGGTACCTGGTGGCCGCGGTGGTCTTCGGCGCCAAGCCGATGAGCGAGCGCGTCAGCCGCACCGCCTTCCTGCTGTACATCCTGTTCCTGCAGCTGGCCAGTGCGCACCACCTGCTGGCCGACCCGGGGCTGTCCACCGGCTGGAAGGTGATCAACACCAGCTACTTCATGTACTTCGCGGTGCTGGCGTCGATGCTGCACGGGCTGACGATCCCCGGCGCGATGGAAGTGGCGCAGCGC
>DAORHX010000597.1:0-2560 GCA_035438245.1 Rubrivivax sp. | reverse complement strand
CGCCCGACGTGCTGACCGAGACCACCGCCGACTTCGGCTTCGCGCTGATGATGGCCGCGGCGCGGCGCATCGCCGAGAGCGAACATTTCCTGCGCGCCGGCCGCTGGACGCGCTGGGGCCACGACATGTTCGCCGGCGCCGACGTGCACGGCGCCACGCTCGGCGTGCTCGGCATGGGGCGCATCGGCCAGGCGATCGCGCGGCGCGCCGCGCTCGGCTTCGGCATGCCGGTGCTGTATCACAACCGCTCGCCGCTCGACCCGGCCATCGAAGCGCAGCTGGGCGCGCGCTACGTCGGCAAGGACACCTTGCTGCGCGAGGCCGACCACCTGGTGCTGGTGTTGCCGTACTCGGCGCAGTCGCACCACGCGATCGGCGCGGCCGAGCTGGCGCTGATGAAGCCGAGCGCGACGCTCACCAACATCGCGCGCGGCGGCATCGTCGACGACGCCGCGCTGGCGCAGGCGTTGCGCGAGCGGCGGCTCGCCGCGGCGGGCCTGGACGTGTTCGAAGGCGAGCCACAGGTCCACCCCGAGCTGCTGCGGCTGCCGAACGTCGTGCTGACGCCGCACATCGCCAGCGCCAGCCTGCCGACTCGGCGCGCGATGGCGCGGCTGGCCGCCGACAACCTGATTGCCGCTCTCGGCCAGGGGCCGCACGCCGGCGCACCGCCGACCGCGCTGAACCCGCAGGTGCTGCGGCTGCGCTGAGAACTGGCGCGGCTTTGCCCGCCTGCTTGCGGCCTGGCGAAGCGCTTCGCTGGCGACAATCGCCAACATGAAGCGCTTGCGCCCGTCGGTCGCCCTGCTGGTCGCCGGCCTCGTTGCCGGCTGCTCGGGCCCGCAGGTGCGCACGCTCGGCAATGGTGGCGGCCCCCCGGCCTACGAGCTGCGCGGCGGCAGTCTCGCCGAGCTGCAGGCCGAAGCGACAAGACTCTGCGCGCACGGCTATCAGCTGCTGCGCCACGGGCAGCGCTTCGCCCGGCCCGAGCCCGACGACAACGCGGCGACGCAGTGGCTGCAGCAGGCCGGCGACTGGCTGTCGGGCATGCCGGGCAACGAGGCCCAGGCCACGATCGTCTGCCGCGCCTGAACGGCCCGGGCGCGGCGGCAGCGCCTGAGACAATGCCAGCATGGCTGGCATGAATGAATGGCTGGTGCCCGGGCTGCTGGTGCTGATCGTGCTGCTGCTGCTGTGGCTGGCGCTGCGCCGCGGCGACGAACGCCTCGGCCGCGAGCTGCGCGCCGAGGTGCAGGACAGCGCACGCGGCACGCGGCAGGAGCTGGCCGGCAGCCTGTCGCTGTTCCAGCAGGCGCTGCTGACGCAAGGCGGCGATGTGGCGCGCACGCAGAACGAGCAGATCGACTCGTTTCGCACGCAGCTGGCGGCCTTGCAGCAGCAGGTCGGCGCGGCGCTGCACGGCGCGACCCAGGCGCTGGCGCAGCAGAGCCAGACGGCGCGCGATGCGCAGGACGCGTCGCTGCGCAGGCTGTCCGACAGTCTGGTGACGCAGCTGAACGCGCTGTCCGAGGCCAACGAGCGCCGTCTCGGCGCGCTGCAGGAAGGCAACGAGAAGAAGCTCGAGCAGATGCGCGCGACGGTGGACGAGAAGCTGCATGCCACGCTCGAACAGCGCCTGAGCGAGAGCTTCCGCCAGGTGGCCGAGCGCCTCGAACAGGTGCACAAGGGGTTGGGCGAGATGCAGACGCTGGCGCGCGACGTCGGCGCGCTGAACCGCGTGCTGACCAACGTCAAGACGCGCGGCGTGTTCGGCGAGGTGCAGCTGGCCGCGCTGCTCGAACAGGTGTTCACGCCCGAGCAGTACGCCACCAACGTAGCCACCGTGCCGGGCAGCGCCGAGCGTGTCGAGTTCGCCATCCGCCTGCCGGGGCAGCGCGACGACGGCGCGCCGCTGTGGTTGCCGATCGATGCGAAGTTTCCGCGCGACGACTACGAGCGGCTGCTCGATGCGCAGGAGCGCGCCGATGCGCCGGCGCTGGAAGCCGCGGGCCGCGCCATCGAGACGCGGCTGCGGCTGGAGGCGCGCACGATCCGCAGCAAGTACCTCGCGCCGTCGCACACCACCGATTTCGCGATCCTGTTCGTGCCCACCGAAGGTCTCTATGCCGAGGCGTTGCGCCGGCCCGGGCTGGTCGAGGCGCTGCAGCGCGAACACAAGGTCATGCTCGCCGGGCCGACCACGCTGCTGGCCACGCTGAGCAGCCTGCAGATGGGCTTTCGCACGCTGGCGCTGGAACAGCGCAGCGCCGAGGTCTGGCAGGTGCTGGGCGCCGTCAAGACCGAGTTCGCGAAGTTCGGCGAGGTGCTGAAGAAGACGCGCGAAAAGCTGCACCAGGCGGCGGACACGATCTCCGCGGCCGAGACGCGCACGCGGCAGATGGGCAAGGCGCTGAAGGCGGTCGAGGCGATGCCGCAGGCGCGCGTGCTTCAGCTGCTGCCGGATGCTTCGGCCGAGGCGCGGCACGACCAGGTGGTGGCCGAGGCGCGGCACGACGAAGCGGCGGCCGAGGCGCGGCACGACGAAGCGGCGGCCGAGGCG
>DAORHX010000596.1:0-2566 GCA_035438245.1 Rubrivivax sp. | reverse complement strand
GCCGCGCAAGGGGAACCGCCTCCCCCGCCCCCGCCTCCCCCGCCGCCCGACCCGAATCCCCGGATCCGGTTGTTCGTCGGCGCCGCCGCGCAACAGCGCGCGCAGGTCGTGGCCGGCGCTGGCGAACAGGCACAGGAACAGCCGGCCTTCGGTGGACAGGCGCGCGCGGTTGCAGTCGCGGCAGAAGGCCTGCGTGACGCTGGAGATCAGGCCGATCTCGCCGCCGCCGTCGGCATAGGCCCAGCGCTGGGCGGTCTCGCCGGGGCTGGCGGCCTCGAGCGGATGCAGCGCATGCGCCTGCTGCAGCCGCCGCAGCAGCTGCGCCGACGGCAGCACGTCGTCCATGCGCCAGCCGTTGGTCGCGCCGACGTCCATGTACTCGATGAAGCGCAGCACGATGCCGCTGTGGCGGAAGTGCTCGGCCATGGCCAGCACCTGGTCGTCGTTGGTGCCGCGCTTGACCACCATGTTGACCTTGATCGGCGCCAGCCCGACGGCTTGCGCCTGCTCGATGCCGCGCAGCACGTCGGCCACCGGGAAGTCGACGTCGTTCATGCGCTTGAAGACCGCGTCGTCCAGCGCGTCCAGGCTGACCGTGACGCGCTGCAGCCCGGCGTCCTTCAGCGCACGCGCCTTGCGCGAGAGCAGCGAGCCGTTGGTCGTCAGCGTGATGTCCAGCGGCTTGCCGTCCGGCGTGCGCAGCGCGGCCAGCATCGCGACCAGCGTCTCGACGTTCTTGCGCAGCAGCGGCTCGCCGCCCGTCAGGCGCAGCTTGCGCACGCCCAGCGTGACGAACAGCCGCGCCAGCCGCGAGATCTCCTCGAAGCTGAGCAGCGCGTTGTGCGGCAGGAACACGTGCCGCTTGTCGAACACCTCCTTCGGCATGCAATAGCTGCAGCGGAAGTTGCAGCGGTCGGTGACCGAGATGCGCAGGTCGCGCAACGGCCGGCCCAGGCGATCGACCAGCGTGCCCGACGGCGCTGCAGCGCCGTCGGGCACGCTGGCGACGCCGCGTTGTGGCACGCAGCGGCGCAGATCGTGCAATGGGATGAAGTGCTCGTGCATGTGCCTATTGTGCCGCGCGGCACCGCGGCACCGCGTCAGCGTGGCGCAAGGGCCACTGCGAAAATGGTCGGAAGCCGCCGCAGCGGAGAAGGAGACAGCATGGATTTCGATGCATTCCATCGTCGTTCGATCACCGAGCGCGACGCGTTCTGGGCCGAGCAGGCGGCCCTGATCGATTGGCACAAGCCGTTCGACCAGGTCTGCGACTACAGCCGTCCGCCGTTCGTCGACTGGTTCGTCGGCGGTCAGACCAACCTGTGCCACAACGCGGTGGACCGCCACCTGAAGCTGCAGCCTGACGCCAATGCGCTGATCTGGGTGTCCACCGAGGTCGACAAGGAAGTCGTCTACAGCTTCCGCCAGCTGCATGCCGAGGTGCAGCGCATGGCGGCCAGCCTGATCGAGCTGGGCGTCAAGCAGGGCGACCGGGTGCTGATTTACATGCCGATGATCGTCGAGGCCGCGTTCGCGATGCTCGCCTGCGCACGTATCGGCGCGATCCATTCGGTGGTCTTCGGCGGCTTCGCCAGCGTCAGCCTGGCCAGCCGCATCGACAACGCGACGCCGACGGTGATCGTCAGCGCCGACGCCGGCAGCCGCAGCGGCAAGGTGGTGCCCTACAAGGGGCTGCTCGACGAGGCGATCCAGATCGCCCAGCACAAGCCGGCGAAGGTGCTGATGGTCGACCGCGGTCTCGCCGCATTCACGCCGGTGGCCGGCCGCGACGCCGACTATGCCGCGCTGCGCGCCAAGCACCTGAACGCGGTCGTGCCCTGCGTGTGGCTCGATGCCACGCACCCGAGCTACACGCTGTACACCAGCGGCACGACCGGCACGCCGAAGGGCGTGCAGCGCGACACCGGCGGCTACGCGGTGGCGCTGGCGGCGAGCATGAAGCACGTCTACCTTGGCCGGCCGGGCGAGACCTACTTCTCCACCAGCGACATCGGCTGGGTGGTGGGCCACAGCTACATCATCTACGGCCCGCTGATCGCCGGCATGGCGACCATCATGTACGAAGGCCTGCCCACGCGCCCCGACGCCGGCGTGTGGTGGAGCCTGGTCGAGAAGTACAAGGTGACTTCGATGTTCAGCGCTCCCACCGCGGTGCGCGTGCTGAAGAAGCAGGACCCGGTCTACCTGAAGAAGTACGACCTGTCGAGCCTGCGCGCGCTGTTCCTGGCCGGTGAGCCGCTGGACGAACCGACCGCCAAGTGGATCGCCGACGCGCTGGGCCGGCCGATCATCGACAACTACTGGCAGACCGAAACCGGCTGGCCGATCCTGTCGATCTGCAACGGCATCGAAAGCGCACCGAGCAAGTTCGGCTCGCCGGGCAAGGCGGTCTACGGCTACGACGTCAAGCTGGTCAACGAGAGCAGCGGCGAGGAGGTCCAGGGTGCCGACGAGAAGGGCGTGGTGATGATCGAAGGCCCGCTGCCGCCCGGCTGCATGCAGACCGTGTGGCAGGACGACGCGCGCTTCGTCAAGACCTACTGGA
>DAORHX010000595.1:0-2568 GCA_035438245.1 Rubrivivax sp. | reverse complement strand
CGGCGCCGCCAGCTCGGCGGCAGCGGTCGGCGTGGCGGCGCGCAGGTCGGCGGCCAGATCGGCCAGGGTCAGGTCGGTGTCGTGGCCGATGCCGCTGATCAGCGGTAGCGGCGACGCGGCGATCGCGCGCACCAGGCTCTCGTCGTTGAAGCACCACAGGTCTTCCAGCGAGCCGCCGCCGCGCACCAGCAGCAGGGCATCGACCTCGCGGCGCGCGGCAGCCAGCCGCAGTGCCGCGATCAGTGCCGCGGGCGCATCGGCACCCTGCACCGGGCTCGGATAGACGATCACGCGCACGTGCGGCGCACGGCGCGACAGCGTCGTCAGCACGTCGCGCAGCGCCGCCGCAGCGGTCGAGGTGACGATGCCGAGCACCGCCGGATGCGGCGGCAGCGGCCGCTTGCGCGCGGCGTCGAACAGCCCCGCCGCATCGAGCCGCGCCTTCAGCCGCAGGAACTGCTCGTACAGCGCCCCGGCGCCCACACGCTGCATCGATTCGACCACCAGCTGCAGCTCGCCGCGCGCCTCGTACACCGCCAGCCGGCCGCGCAGCTCGAGCTGCTGGCCGTCGCGCGGCTCGAAGTCCAGCAGCGCGGCGGCGCGGCGGAACATCGCGCAGCGCAGCAGCGCGCCGCTGCCGGTGGTGTCCTTCAGCGAGAAGTAGCAGTGCCCGCTGGCGGCACGCGTCAGGCCGGACAGCTCGCCGCGCACGCTGACCGCGCCGAAGCGCGCCTGCAGTGCATCGCCGGCGGCCAGCAGCAGCGCGCCGACCTCCCACGCCGGCCGCGGCCCGGCAGCCTCAACCACGTGCAGAGCCAGTGTCCATGCGGGTGCGGACATCCACAGGCGCGCCGGCACTAGCGCAAATGGGGGGTGGCCGCGTCATCGATCCGTAACACATGTGCAAGTGCTTGAATTTCAAGGGAAATCTGGTGATGAAAATTTGGGCAACACAGCCCGGCACCAGCAATTTCGCGGCTCTGCGGGCCGCGCGGGGCGGTTACGCACATTGTTATCCACAGCAACGGTGGATTACCCGTCAAATGCTGCATACGGCGTGCGGCAGGCGCCGGCGGGAGGCCGCAGACCAGCGGTGATAATCGCGCGGCGCTGCGTGCCGGACCCCCGCTGAGGACCCCTTGTTTTCGATCATACAAGCCGCTGGCTGGCCGATCTGGCCGCTGATCCTGTGCTCGGTTGCCGCACTGACGATCATCATCGAACGGCTGGTCAGCCTGCGCGCCAGCCGCATCGCACCGGCCAGCCTGCTCGACGAGGTGCTGAGCGTGACGCGCAGCAGCCTGCCGGGCAGCGAGGTCGTCAACAAGCTCGCCGGCAGCTCGCTGCTCGGCGGCGTCTTCGCCACCGGGCTGCGCAGCGTCATCGCCGAACCACGCATCAGCGAGGAAGCGGTGCGCCAGTCGTTCGAGAGCGCCGGGCGCATCGCGCTGCACCGGCTGGAGCGCTACCTGAACACGCTGGGCACGATCGCCGCCGCGGCGCCGCTGCTCGGCCTGTTCGGCACAGTCATCGGCATGATCGAGATCTTCGGCTCGCAGGCCCCGAGCGCGGCCGGCACGACCAACCCGCAGCAGCTGGCGCACGGCATCTCGATCGCGCTGTACAACACCGCGTTCGGCCTGATGATCGCCATCCCCGCGCTGATGTTCTATCGCTACTTCCGCGGCCGCGTCGACGAATACCTGCTGACGATGGAGCTGGCCACCGAGCGCCTGGTGCCGCACCTGATGCGCTTCGTCGTGCGCCGGCAGGCGGCGGGCGTGCCGGCCGAGGCCGCGGCATGAACTTCAGGCGCCACCGCCAGCGCGAGGAGCCGGAGATCAACCTGATCCCGTTCATCGACGTGCTGCTGGTGATCCTGATCTTCCTGATGCTGTCGACCACCTACTCGCGCTTCACCGAACTGCAGCTGAAGCTGCCGTCGGCCGATGCCGAGCCGATGCGCGAGCGCCCCGGCGAGATCGTCATCGCCATCAGCAGTGACGGGCGCTACGCGCTGAACCGCCGGCCGGTCGAAGGGCGCAGCGTCGACGTGCTGAGCGCCGAGCTGAAGGCCGCTGCCGCCGGACGCGCCGACACCGTGCTGATCATCTCGGCCGACGCGATGGCGGCGCACCAGTCGGTGATCAACGTGCTCGACGCCGCGCGCCGCGCCGGCCTGCCGCGGCTGACCTTCGCTGCGCAGACCGGGGACGGCCGGCCCTGAACGTGGGCCGCGTCGAGGCGGCCCTGACGCGGCTGTGGTGGCGTGACACGCGTGGCGTCGCGGCCTGGGCGCTGTGGCCGCTGGCCGGCCTGTACCGCATCGTCGTCGCGCTGCGCCGCATCGCCTACCGCCTGGGTTGGCGTCGCGCCGCACACGCACCGGTGCCGGTGATCGTGGTCGGCAACCTGGTGGTCGGCGGCGCCGGCAAGACGCCGACGACGATCGCGCTGGTCGAGGCGCTGCGCGGCGCCGGCTGGACCCCCGGCGTCATCTCGCGCGGTCACGGCCGGCACGGCCATGACGCCGCTGCCGTGCACGACGACAGCCCGGCCGACGCGGTC
>DAORHX010000594.1:0-2569 GCA_035438245.1 Rubrivivax sp. | reverse complement strand
CGCGCCGCCTCCTCGTCGAGGTTGACGCCGCTCCTCGCGCTGCGCGCGCTTTCGGCCTGCGTCGCCACCGCGCCGGAGATCTCCGCGGTCGACGCCGCCCCCTGCACGCGCACGCCGATGTCGGCCATCGCCGACGCGTAGGCGTCGGTGATCGTGCGGCCACCGCCGATGCCGCCGCCCGACAGCGGCATGCGGCCGACCATCGGCGCATCGCGCAGCGCGGTGAAGGCCAGCGCGTTGCCGTTGTTCGACGCCGGGTACAGCGTCTTGCCCACCGTGAACACGTCGCCGCTGCGCGGCACGCCCGCCAGTTCGAGCTCGAAGCCGTTCAGCGCGATCGGCGTGCCGGCGCTCCACGTGCCGCTGCCGCTGGACTGCAGCGCGTTGGTCGTGCGGTCGCGCAGCTCCCAGCCGTAGCCGCCGTTGTTGTCGGTGAGGGTGATGGTCGCGTTCCACTGTGCGTTCGCGCTGCTGCTGACGACGTTCAACGCGGCGACGCTGCCGGTGCCGGTGTTGGCGGCGGCCACGCCGGCGCTCAGCGGCGAGGCGGCGGCGATGCCGGCGACATCGTCGAGCACACGCTGCATGCCGTTGGCCGCACGCGTCACCGGCTGCAGCAGGAAACGGTCGCCGGCCGCCGGCGCCGGCGGCCCGACATCGATGCGCATGCCGTCGACCACGTCGCCGCTGGCGATGCTGCGCACCAGCCCGTCGCTCAGCCGCGTCAGCTGCCACACGCCCGGCGCGCCGCCGGGGTCGGCGCACAGGCCGTACTCGCTGGCACACAGCTGCGAGGCGTCGGTCACGCTCAAGTGCACCTCGCCGATGAACTGGCCGCTTCCGTTGACCGCGTTGCGCGCGTTCGGCACGGCCTGCGGTGCGCCGACGCCGAAGATCGGCACGCCGCTGCCCGGCGGGTCGCTCAGGTCCAGGCCCAGCGCCTGCTGCTCGTTGACCTTGCCGGCCAGCGCGGCCGCCAGCTGGCCGAGCAGCGTGCGCGCGTCGACCAGGTCCTCGTTCTGGAAGCGCAGCAGCCCGGCGACCGTGCCGCCGCCCAGCTCCTGCGGCTGCAGCAGGCGCACGATGCCGCCTTCCGACAGGCCGATGCCGACACGCGTGGCGTCGTTCGGGTCGGCCTGCACGCTCAGCGGTTGCGCCTGCACGCCCATCACCAGGCGCTGGCCGCCGGCGACGAACACCGTCAGCGTGCCGTCGTCGGCGCGCACCGTGCTCAGCTGCAGGTGTTCGCTCAGGTCCGACAGCGCCTGGTCGCGCTGGTCGAGCAGGTCGTTCGGCGTGTGGCCCAGGCCCTGCGACGCGGCGATGCGCGCGTTCAGCTCGGCGATGTTGCCGGCCAGCGCGTTGATCTGCGCGACGCTGGCCTGCAGGTCCTCGCGCACCTGCAGCTGCATCAGGTCCAGCTGCGCGCCGGCGGCGGCAAAACGCGTGGCGACATCCTGCGCACGCGCCAGCACCACCTGCCGGGTCGCGGCATCGGCCGGCCGGGCCGACAGGTCGACCATCGCGTTGAGGAATTCGCCGGCCGCGTGGCCGACGCCCTGCTCGCCGGTCGGGAACACCGTCTCCAGCTGCTGCAGCATCTGCAGCCGGCCCGCATCCATCGCCGCCAGCGAACGTGCGGTGGCGGCCTCGCGCGTCAGGAACGCGTCGTGCGCCCGCGTCACCGTGGTCACGTCCACGCCCTTGCCGAAGTGGCCGCCGGCGCCGAGCTGGCCGACCGCGGTGGTCAACTCGACCTGCTGGCGCGAATAGCCCTTGACGTTGGCGTTGGAGATGTTGTGGCCGGTGGTGGCCAGCGCCGCATAGCTGGCCGTCATGGCCTTCGTGCCCAGCGAGAACAGCGAGGACGCGCTCATGCGGCGGCTGCGCTTGTGCGTCGGGCGGCGGCGCAGGCTGCGCGCGCCATGTCAGTTTCCATGGCGCCGAAGCACCCTCCGCGACGCATGAACCGGCCGTAGCGAGCGACCGCCGCGGATCCGGCTTTGCCGGTCCGCCAGCGGTGCCCCCTGGAGGGGGCGCGCGAAGCGCATAGGGGGGGGTTCATGTCAAACCGCCGCACGCTGCAAGCGCAGCGTGGTGTTGATGACGCGGGTCAGCTTGTCGGCATAGGCCGGGTCGGTGGCGTAGCCGGCGCGCTGCAGCCCGGCGGCAAAGCTGCCGGCGTCCTGCGCCTGCGCCAGCACCTGCTGGTAGCGCGGGCTGGTCTTCATCAGGCGGGCGTAGTCGGCGAACGACTCGGCGTGGCTGGCATAGGCGCGGAAGCGCGCGACGGTCTTCACCGCGCGCCCGTCGATGACTTCGGTGGTCACGGCCTCGGCCACCGCGCCCTTCCAGTCGGCGCCGGCCTTGATGCCGAACAGGTTGTGCGACGGCGTGCCGTCCGCATGGCGGATCTCGCGCCGGCCCCAGCCGCTTTCGTGCGCGGCCTGGCCGATCATGAAGGCCGCCGGAATGCCGCTCGCGCGCTCCGCCGCATCGGCCGCCTGGCGGTGCTGCTGCACGAAGTCGGCGGCGCTGCGCTCGGGGATGCGCACCGGCCGTTCGGCCG
>DAORHX010000593.1:0-2569 GCA_035438245.1 Rubrivivax sp. | reverse complement strand
GCGGGCTCGGCCAGCCGCGGTGTGATCGATGCCGACGGCGTCGCGCCGCTGCGGCATGCCGAACTGCGACGCGCGCGCGAAGTGCGCGCCGCGAACTTCCAACGCGAGATCGGGCGCATCACCTTTTCCGGCCCGCAACGGGCGTATGCGCTGCCGCCCGGCGCGCAGGACCGCTTGAGCTGGCTGATGCAGCTGCCCGGCATCGTCGCTGCCGACCCGGCGCTGCGGCGCGCCGGGGCCAGCGTCACGCTGTTCGTCGTCGGCACACGCGGCGATGCCGAAGCGTGGCGCTTCGAGGTGCTGGGCGCCGAAGGCCTGGCGCTGCCGGCCGGCACGATCGCCGACGCGCTGCGCCTGAAGCGCGAGCCGACGCGGCCCTACGACAGCCGGGTCGAGGTCTGGCTCGACCCGGCGCGCCAGCACCTGCCGGTGCGTGCGCTGTTCACCACGCTACCCGGCGGCGAGCCGCTGCAGATGGAACTGGCAGCGGCCGAACCCGAGCTTGAAATCAGCGCCGCCGGGCCCAAGTAGGGCCTCAGGAGGTACCCGCCATGCAGTTGCTCTACAACTCGGACAGTTTCGCCGTGCTGCAGATCGACCTGGACACGCCGGATCCGCAACCCGAAGGCGGGACGCGCGGTGGGTACGAGATCGTCGACAAGTTCGCGCGCAAGGGCATCTTCATCGAAGGTGCGGTGGCGCGCAGCTTCAAGGACGGGGTGCAGGCGCTGATCGACGCCGGCCCCACCGAAGAGGCCCTGGACGACTACATCGCCGGCTACACGCGGCTGGCACAGCTGCCGGTGAACCTGCACTGACCGCGGGGGGCTTGCAGCGCCCCGGTCACTGCGCCAAGATGCCGCGCATCGCGGTAGGGCCTGTTCGCCCTACGGAGGCGGGATGCGTTGCCACCAGACAGGGCGCCGGCCAGGCGCAGGACCAAGCCGGGTGCGGGCCTTGCAGGCCGCGCCGAGGCGCAAGCCAGGCCGTTGTCCAGGCTCGAACGAGCGTCCGCACGCGCGGCCGGTGTCCGCGCGCAGCGCGGCGAGGCCGGGCAGCGGCGCGGGCGGCCTTGCCGGCGACGGCGTCCTTCCCACCCGCCGGTGCGGGGTGGACAGGCCCTAGGCGGGGGGTGCTCGTGGCCAGAGGCCAAGCCGGAGCACGCTGGGTGCTGTCACCCGGGCTCGCCGATGCGCCGGTGCTCGACCGCCTGTGCTCGCACTTCGTGCTGACGCTGACGCTGCGCCAGGCCGGCCGCTTCAACCTGAAGCGCGACTGCAACAGCCTGTTGGCATTGACAGGCCGTCATCTGGTGTGGCCGCCGGCGGTGCTGGCGCGGCTGCGCGCCTATCTGGCGTTGCGCTGCAAGGGCCACGACGGCTGGCGCGGCCACGAGGCACTCGGCGACGAGGCTTTCGTCGCGCGCCACGGCGCCTGGCGCGGCGCCTACGAGGAAGGCAGCCTGTTCTTCTACCTCGACGAATACGTCAAGGACTCGCCGAAGGACCTGCTGGCGGTGCTGGGCGCCAGTTGCGACTGGCTGGAGCGGCGGCTGAAGAAGGAAGCCACGCTGGTGCAGAAGAACATCGACGCGCTGGCCGGCCTGCTGCAGCTGAACCCGGCCGAACGCGCGCTGCTGCTGTACGGCACCCTCGCGCGCTACCAGCGCGACCTGCGCGGCCTGCTGGTCGAGTTCAAGGTGTCCAGCGCGCAGGAGGCCTACGCGGCCATCGCCTCGGTGGCCGGCGTCGACGCGCGCGACGTCGGCGAGGCGCTGCGCGCCGGCTCGCGGCTGGAGCGCGTGGGCATGGTCGAGAACCTGATCAGCGAACACAACATCACCGACCTGGCCGACCTGATGAAGGTCAGCGAGCAGCTGCCGCCGGTGCTGATGCGCGAGTACCCGCAGCCCGGCGACCTGATGGCGGTGTTCACGCGGCCGGCGACGAAGAGCGAGCTGGCGCTGGCCGACTTCGGCTTCGTCGCCGACGACGCCGGCGTGCTGTGCGCGCTGCTGCGCAACGCGGTGGCGCGCAAGGAGCCCGGCGTCAACGTGCTGCTCTACGGCCCGCCGGGCACCGGCAAGACCGAGCTGGCCAAGGTCTGCGCCGCGGCCGCCGGGCTGGAGCTGTACGAGGTCGAATACGCCGACCGCGACGGCAACAGCCTGTCGGGCCGCGACCGCTACCGCAGCCTGCAGATCAGCCAGGTGTTCCTGAAGGGCAGCCCCGAGGTGGCGCTGCTGTTCGACGAGGTCGAGGACGTGTTCCCGCCGATCAGCAGCGAGGCCGCGCAGCTGATCGCGCGGCTGGACAGCAGCGACGGCGGGTCGGGCGGCATGAACAGCAGCGTCAGCGGCAAGGCCTGGGTCAACCAGATCCTGGAGACGAACCCGGTGCCGGTGATCTGGGTCACCAACCGCATCGAGCAGATCGACCCGGCCTTCCGCCGCCGCTTCCAGTACCACCTGCTGCTGAAAAGCCCGCCGCCGGGCGCGCGCGAGGCGCTGGTGGCGCGCGCGCTGGCCGGCGTGCCGGTGGGCGAAGGCTTCGCCGCCCGGCTGGCCGAG
>DAORHX010000592.1:0-2569 GCA_035438245.1 Rubrivivax sp. | reverse complement strand
GCTGGCGCTGTGGAGTTCCGGCGGCGTGCGCGAGACGCCGCTGAAG
Source organism: Rubrivivax sp. (assembly GCA_035438245.1). Classification (GTDB taxonomy): domain Bacteria; phylum Pseudomonadota; class Gammaproteobacteria; order Burkholderiales; family Burkholderiaceae_C; genus Rubrivivax. The sequence goes on along the minus strand of DAORHX010000592.1, from coordinate 2,523 downwards.
CTGGCGGTCGGCGAGGCGGTGTTCGAAGCGCGCCTGGCCTACCGCCGCGGCGCGCCGGTCGAAGTCGGCGTCGGCGACGCGCGCCATGCGATCGAGGTGCAGCACGACGATGGCCACGAGGCTGAAGCCATCGTCGATGGCCTGCACCTGCGCGTGCGCGCCTCTATGCAGGGTGACGCCGGCTGGCTCGACGCCGACGGCATCTGTGCCGCCTGGGCCGACATCAGCCAGGCGCCGCCCGAGCGCGACGACGAGGCCAGCCACGGCGTCATCACCAGCCGCATGCACGGCGCGCTGGTGAAGCTGAACGTCGAACCCGGCCAGCGCGTGCGCAAGGGCGATTTCGTGCTGGCCATCGAGGCCATGAAGATGGAACATCGCATCGAGGCGCCGATCGACGGCCGCGTGGCCGAGGTCGGCGCCGCCGTCGGCACGCAGGTGTCGCCGGGTGCGCTGCTGCTGCGCATCGAGGCCGACGCGGCCTGAACCGAAGGGGAACGACGATGTCCGAAGACGCCGTGCTCTATGCCGCCGAAGGCGGCGTCGCCACGCTGACGATGAACCGGCCGCAGGTGCTGAACGCCCTCGACGACGCGCTGCTGAACGGGCTGCGCGACGGCCTGGCGCGCGCCAAGGCCGATGCCGCGGTGCGCGCGCTGCTGCTCACCGGCGCCGGCAAGGGCTTCTGCGCCGGCGCCGACCTGGCCGCCGGCCGCCAGCGCAGCGGCCCCTACGACGTGTCGCAGGGCCTGCGCGAGCGCTACCACCCGATCGTGCTGGCGATGCGGCAGTTCCCCAAGCCGATCGTCGGTGCGGTCAACGGTGTGGCAGCCGGTGCCGGCATGAGCCTGGCGCTGGCCTGCGACATCGTGCTGGCGGCGGAGTCGGCGAGCTTCCTGCAGGCCTTCGCGCGCATCGGCCTGGTGCCCGACTGCGGCAGCACCTGGTTGCTGCCGCGCATCGTCGGCGACGTGCGTGCGCGTGCGCTGACGATGCTGGCCGACAAGATCAGCGCCGCCGAGGCGCTGCAGTACGGGCTGGTGTGGAAGGTGCATGCCGACGACCGGCTGATGAGCGAGGCGCTGGCCACCGCGCAGAAGCTGGCGGCCATGCCGACACGCGCGCTCGACCTGATCAAGCAGGCGCTGGTGCTCAGTTCCGGCAACGGCTTCGGCCAGCAGCTCGAGGTCGAGGCCCTCGCACAAGGTCAGGCGATGGCCACCGAGGATCACAGGGAAGGTGTCACCGCGTTCCTGGAGAAGCGGCCGGCACAGTTCAAGGGGCGTTGAAGATGAGTGACGAACTGAAGATCGACAGACGCGGCCACGCGCTGTGGCTGACCATCGACCGGCCGGCGCAGCGCAACGCGATGAACAGTGCCGTGCTGCAGGGCATCCGCGCCGGCCTGGAACAGGCGCACCAGGATCCCGAGGTGCGCGTGGTGGTGCTCACCGGCGCCGGTGACAAGGCCTTCTGCGCCGGCGCCGACCTGGCCAAGGGCTCGGGCTCGTTCCAGTTCGACCCGTCGCAGCCGCACGCCGAGTTCGCCGACCTGCTGCGTTATGCGCAGACCACCGCGCTGCCGCTGATCGCGCGCGTCAACGGCCACTGCCTGGCCGGCGGCATGGGCTTCATGGCGATGTGCGACATGGTGGTGGCCGCCGAGCACGCCAGCTTCGGCCTGCCCGAGGTGAAGATCGGCCTGTTCCCGGCGCAGGTGCTGGCGGTGCTGCAGCACCTGTGCGCGCCGCGCCACATCGCCGAGATGTGTCTGACCGGCGAGCCGATCGACGCCAAACGCGCGGCCGAGATCGGGCTGGTGAACCACGTGGCGCCGGCCGGCGAACTGGACGCCAAGACCGACTGGCTGGTGCAGCGCGTGGCGGGCAAGTCGCCCACCGCACTGCGCCGCGGCAAGGTGATGATGCGTGCCGCCTTCGACATGAGCTTCGAGCAGTCGATCAGCTTCCTCGAGACGCAGATCATGACGCTGGCGCTGACCGAGGACGCCAAGGAAGGCCGCGCGTCCTTCGTCGAGAAGCGCGCGCCGAACTGGACCGGACGCTGAGCCAGGGCGGGCGCCCTGCTTTGCCACCACAATGGCGCCGTCCAGGCAACGGCGAGCAGGCAGTGGACAGGATCGAATGCGGTAGCGCCACCGGCATGCTGCGGGTGGACAACGATGGCGTCGGCATCGCCGAATTCCGCGGGCTGATGATGCCGGCCAACTTCCTGGCGTTGGGCATGCTGACGATGCGCGCAGGCATCGCCCGCCGTGCCGTCGGCCTGCTGTACCGCAATGACCAGGCGGCCATCTGCTGCGACGCGGCGTCGATGACCGCCGCCTACCCGACGCTGCCGCCGGCGCTGCGTACGCTGCCGGTGGCCTTCGTCGTCAACGCCGGCCAGAGCGAGCTGTACCAGCAGGTGGTGCAGCGCGCGGCGGCCGCAGGCTTGCTGCGGCGCGTCTTCTTCGACGAGGCCGAGGCACGCGCCTGGCTGGCCGACACGGTGCAAGCCCTC
>DAORHX010000591.1:0-2577 GCA_035438245.1 Rubrivivax sp. | reverse complement strand
CGCACGACCTGGCGCAGAAGATCCCCGGCGCGGTGGCCGACATCGTGCCCGGCATGGGCCACGACCTGCCGCTGCCGCTGCTGCCGCGCATCGCCGAGGGCATCGCGCAGAATGCCGCGCGGGCTGCCGGCTGATGGATGCTAGACGCTCGTGCCTTCCAGCGCAAAGGGCCAGCGGGTCAGGCCGCCAACCAGCGACAGCGCGCGGATGCCGCGTTCATACAGCAGGAAGGCTGCCGCGCGGCTGCGTCGCCCCGTGTCGCAGTAGACGATGTAGGTGGCATCGGGATCGAGCGAGAACACGCCGTCGTGGCGCAGGCCGTCCAGCGGCAGCGAGCGGGCGCCGGCGATGTGGCTGGCGGCATGCTCGACCGGTTGGCGGCAATCCAGCAGCCGGGCCTCGCGGCGCGCGAGCATGTCGCGGGCCGCGGGCGCGGCGATCTCCTCGACCATCGGCGGCCGCAGCAGCGCATCGAAGTCCGCCTTGCCCAGCACCAACAGGCGCCCTGGCGTGGTCATGGTGACGGTGGCCGTGCGGCTGCTTTGGGCGAGCAGTGCTTCCTCTCCGAAGCTGTCGCCGTCGGCCAGGCTGTTGACGAGGCGCGGCACGCCGTCCGCCGCGTCAGCGGCCCAGACCTCGGCTTCGCCATCGAGGATGACGTAGAAGCTGTCGCCCGGCTCGCCCTGCCTGACGATCGTCTCGCCCGACGCCACCGCACGCTCGACCAGCCGATCGATCGCCCGGGCCACGGTTTCCAGCGGCAAGCTGTGGAACAGCTTCAGGTGCGGCTCGGGCAGCACGAACGCGCCCAGGAACGACCAGCCGAGCAGGTCGTCCAGGTCGTCGGTGTCGACCGCCAGGTACTCGGTGTCGGCAAGGGCCTGCACACGAAGCCCCTTGCCGCCGGCGCCGAGCAGCGCGAAACCAGGGCCGTCGGCCGCCACTTCGACACGGCGCGAGCTGGTCTGTTCGGCACCGTCCGCGTCGGTCCAGCTGCGCAGCGTCCGCACGGCGCCGCCGAGCAGCACGAGGTGATGGTGCAGCCCCAGCGGCAGGTCGGCGATCCACTCGCCGGCCTGCGCCCGGCGCCGCGGGCTGCGGTCGGGCAGCGCGCGCAGCTGCGCGCGATCGACCGGCGAGAACAGCGTCGTCGCGGCCAGGCGCACGGTCAGCTCGGCAAGATGCATGGGGCTCATTGTGACGGCTGGATGCTGCAGTTTGTGCTCGGCCCGCGCGCCGCGGCGACGGTGCTGGCGTCGCAAGCCATTGGTTACCATGCAGTCACCGGGTTGCGCAGTGCAAAGGAAGGCGTCTGCTTCGCCCCGCTAGCGCCTGCACCGGCAGGCAACACGATCCGTGCAATGAATCAACCACTTGACCCATGGCGCCTGAGCGTGGCGCCGATGATGGACCTGACGGACCGTCATTGCCGTCACTTCCATCGCCTGATCACGCGTCGCACCCGGCTGTACACCGAGATGGTCAGCACCGGTGCGCTGGTGCACGGCGACGTGGCGCGGCACCTGCAGCACGGCGATGCCGAACATCCGCTGGCGCTGCAGGTCGGCGGCAACGACCGGCAGGAGCTCGCGCAGGCTGCGCGGCTGGCCCAAGCCTGGGGCTACGACGAGATCAACCTGAACTGCGGCTGCCCCAGCGACCGCGTGCAGCGCGGCGCCTTCGGCGCCTGCCTGATGGCCGAGCCGCAGCGTGTGGCCGACGGCGTGAAGGCGATGCGCGACGCCTGCAGCCTGCCAGTGACGGTCAAGCACCGCATCGGCATCGACCGCATCGAGCGCTACGAATTCGTGCGCGACTTCGTCGCCACGGTGGCCGAGGCCGGCTGCGAGGTCTTCATCGTGCATGCGCGCAACGCCTGGCTCGACGGCCTGAGCCCGAAGGACAACCGCGAAATCCCGCCGCTGCGCCCGGCGCTCGTGCACCGGCTGAAGCAGGACTTTCCGGCGCTGACGATCGTCATCAACGGCGGCATCGTCGGCGATGCGGCCATCGCCGAACAGCTGCGCCATGTCGATGGCGTGATGGTCGGCCGCGAGGCCTATCACAACCCGTGGTCGATGGCCTGCTGGGACCGCCTGTTCTTCGGCGATGCGCCGCAGGCGCCGCCGCAGCGCGAGGAGGTCGAGGCCGCGATGCTGCACTACCTGGAGCAGCTGCATGCGCAGCGCCAACCGTGGGGGCTGGCGGCGCGGCACATGCTGGGGCTGTGGAACGGCACGCCGGGAGCGCGCCGCTGGCGCCAGGTGTGGTCGGACCACCGGCTGAAGAACGAGGCCCCGGCGCTGGTCGCGCGGCGGGCCGCCGCGGCGCGTTGCCGTGAGGCCGATCGGCGCGAGCTGCTCGACGCCTGAACACGGCAGGGCGGAGCGCCAACTGCGCAATGAAGGAGATCCGATGACCGAGATGCAAGCCGGCATCCTCGCCGCCGTGCCGGCGATGGGCCGCTACCTGAACTTCGGCGCGCGCCCGGGCGCCGACCCGCGTGCCGCGCTGCGCGCGCTGTGCGAACTCGCCGACGGCGAGCGGCTGGTGGTCGGCATCGGCGCGTCGCTGGTG
>DAORHX010000590.1:0-2577 GCA_035438245.1 Rubrivivax sp. | reverse complement strand
ACGGACAAGACGCAGATCGATCCCAATTCGCCCGCGCGCCGCGCGCAGGCGGCGATGCGCTGGCCGTGCCCGGCCGCCCAGGCGTAGTCCGGCCCCGCCAGGCGGGCCGGCGTCAGCGCCAGGTCGTGCAGGTGGCTGCGCAGCCGCAGCAGGTGGTCGATGGCGTGCAGCTGGGCGATGCGCGCGCTCGCCAAGGCCTCGTCGCCAGCCGCCAGCTCGATGCGGCCGACGAAGTCGTAGACGCGGTCGATGTCCTGGTCCAGCGCGCGCAGCCGCGTGCCCAGCGCCTCGCCGTCGGCGTCGCGCAGCCGCGCCTCGAAGAGCTGCAGGGCCTCGTCCGCCAGCCGCTCCAGCGCACGCTCCGCGGCCTCCAGCGCCACCTCGGGCAGCGGCAGCAGGCTGGCGTCCAGGCGCGCCGTGGCCGCGCCCGTGGTCTCGGGCAGCAGGCGTTCGATCCAGCGCGCGAACGGCCCGGCCACCGGCAGGAACAGCAGCACGCCCACGGCGATGAACAGCGTGTGGAAGGCCGCCAGGCTGCTGGCGCCGGCGTTCAGCCCGGCATGCGTGTTCAGCCAGCCGATCGCCGCCAGGAACAGCGGCAGCAAGCCGATGGCGATGAGCCCGGCGCCGGCGTTGAACAGCACGTAGGCCAGCGCCGTGCGCTTGGCGTGCACGGTGCCGCCGATGGCCGAGAGCACGCCGGTCAGCGTGGTGCCGATGGCCGCGCCCACCACCAGCGCGGCGGCCTGGTCGAAGTTGATGACCTCGGTGTGCAGCGCGGTCAGCGTGGTGGCCACGGCGGCGGTGGACGACTGCATGATGGCCGTCAGCGCCAGCCCCACCAGCATGGCGGCCATGCGCGCGCCGAAGCCGCCCACCGGCAGCGCGGCCAGGTTGAACACCGCCGACAGCGCCTGCATGCCCTTGGACAGCGTGTCCAGCCCGGTGAACATCAGGCCGAAGCCGGCCAGCGCCAGGCCCAGCTCGGCGATGCGCCCCTTGCCCAGCAGCTTGAGGAAGGCGCCGATGCCGATCAGCGGCATGGTGTAGTAGCCCAGGCTGACGCGCAGGCCCAGGCCGGCGACGATCCAGCCGGTGCCGGTGTTGCCCAGGCTGGCCCCCAGCAGCACGCCGATGGCCTGCGAAAAGCCGATCAGCCCGGCGCTGACGAAGCCGATCAGCGTCACCGTGGTGGCGGTGGACGACTGCACCAGCACGGTGATCAGCGTGCCCGAGGCGAAGGCACGGGACGGGCTGCCGGTGAAGCGCACCAGCGCGCGCTGCAGCGCCCCGCCGGCAAAGCCTACCAGGCCCTGCGACATCAGCATCATGCCGACCAGGAACAAGCCCAGGCCGCCGGCGAAAGGGAACAGGATGTCCGCCATGCGCGCTATTGTTGCCAGCGGCGCCAGCGGGCGGCGCCGCAGGGGGTGGTGATGCAGCGAATCCTGATCCTGGGTGCCGGCTTTGCCGGCTTGTGGGCGGCGGCCGGTGCGGCGCGCCGGCTGGCGCAGGCCAAGGCGCTCGCCGATGCCGTCGAGGTGCGGGTGGTCGACCCACGCACCGTGCACAGCGTGCGCGTGCGCAACTACGAGCTGGACCTGGCCGCGACCACGGTGCCGCTGGCCGACGTGTTCGAGCCCATCGGCGTGCAGTGGCTGCAGGGCAAGGCCACCCGCATCGACACCGCCCGGCAAGAAGTGCAGGTCGACACCGCCGACGGCAGTCGCACGCTCGGCTACGCGCGGCTGGTCGTGGCGCTGGGCAGCCGGCTGCTGCAGCCGCCGATTCCGGGCCTGGCCGAACACAGCTTCGACGTCGACAGCTGCGAGGCCGCCGAGAAGCTGCGCCAGCACCTGGCCGCGTTGCCGTCGCAGCCGGATGCGCCGGGCCGCTTCAGCGCCGTGGTCGTCGGCGCCGGCCTGACCGGCGTCGAGATCGCGGCCGAACTCCCCGGCCGGCTGGCCGCGCTGGCCGGCGGACAGAACAAGGCGCGCGTCATCCTGATGGACCACTCGACGCGCATTGCCCACCAGATGGGTGAAGCCCAGCCGGTGATCGAGACGGCGATGCAGGCGCTGGGCGTCGAGTTGCGCCCGGGCGTGAAGTTGCGGCGTGTGACGCGCGCCGGGCTCGAACTGGAAGGCGGCGAGACGATCGCGGCGTCGACGGTGGTCTGGTGCGGCGGCATGCGCGCCCATCCGCTGGTGGCGCAGCTCGGGCTGCCCGGCGACCGGCTCGACGCCTTCGGCCGTGTGCCGGTCGACGACTGCCTGCGTGTCGAGGGCGTGCCCGGCGTCTACGCGGCCGGCGACAGCGCCTGCAGCCTGATCGACGGCACGAACCCGACCATCATGTCGTGCCAGTACGCGCGGCCGATGGGGCGTTTCGCCGGACACAACGCCGCCGCCGACCTGCTGGGCGAGCCGCTGCTGCCGTTGCGCATCGACTGGTACGTCACCTGCGTCGACCTCGGGCCCTGGGGGGCCGTCTACACCGAAGGGCGCGAGCGCAGGCTCGCGGCGCAGGGCGAGCAGGCCAAGCGCACCAAGCGCCTGATCAACCGCGAGCGCATCC
>DAORHX010000589.1:0-2578 GCA_035438245.1 Rubrivivax sp. | reverse complement strand
CTTACTCGCGCACGACGTAGGTGTGGAAGACGATGCGGCCGTCCACCTTCTCCTGGAACACGCCCTGCACCTCGTAGTTGAAGCCGGGGAAACGGTTGAACGATTCCTCGAAGGCATGCAGGTAGTCGAGCATCGGCTGCGCGCGCTCGTCCCAGCGCTCGCCGGGAACGACGACGCCGATGCCCGGCGGGTAGATCAGCGCCAGCGTCGCCGCGACGCGGCCCTTGCACTGATCCAGCGGCAGGTAGTCGACCTCGTTGCCGACCAGCTTGCGGTAGGCGTCCTGCGGCAGCATCGCCAGCTCGGGGAAGCTCTCGGCGCGGAAGCACTTGCGCTGCAGGCCCTTGATGTCGCGGCTGCGGTAGAAGTCATGCATCTCGCGGCACACGCTGCGGATCGTCGCGCCGGCGTAACGCTCGCTGTTCGCGGCATAGAGCGAAGGCAGCACCTGCGAAAGCGGCGCGTCGGCGTCCCACGCCGTCTTGAACATCACCAGCTTGGCGATCAGCGTGTTGAGCTTGCTTTCGTCCTCGGCCGGCGTCATCAGGAACAGGATGCTGTTCAGGTCGCACTTCTCGGGCACGATGCGCTGCTCGCGCAGGAAGTTCGCGACCACCGTGGCCGGCACGCCGAAGTCGCCGTACTCGCCGGTCTTGCGGTCGATGCCGGGCGTCAGCAGCATCAGCTTGTTCGGGTCGACCATCGCGTAGCCGGGCGCCATGCCGGCGTAGCCGTGCCACGCGGCGCCGGGCTCGAAGTTCCAGCATTGCTGCTCGCGCTTGAGCAGCTCGGTGGGCAGGCTCTCCCACGGCACGTCGATCGCATCGGCGCCGTGTGCCGAGCCGCGCACGCTGACGCGGTCGGGCACGAAGGGGTCGAAGAACCACTGCTCCTGCGGCCCGCGGCCGCTGCGCGCGAAGTGCGCGCCGAACTCGCGCAGCTTCTTGCGCGCCTCGATCGTCAGCTCGATGCAGCGATCCCACAGCATCTCGCCGGCCTTGCCTTCGTGGATCTTGGCATTGACGTCGATCGACGCGAACAGCGGATAGAACGGCGAGGTCGAGACGTGCTGCAGGAAGGATTCATTGAAGCGCTTGTGGTCGACGTGACGCTTCTGCCCGCGCAGATGGTCGTCGCGCTTGTGGATCTGGCTGGCCTGCGAGAAGCCCGCGCCCTGCTTGTGCACCGACTGCGTCGAGAACAACCCGCACGACTCCGGCGGAAGATCCTCGAGCCGCATCGGGCTGTGGCCTTCGAACAGCGGGTGGAAGGCGTTGTAGCCGATCCAGGCTTCGTCCCACAGCACGTAGTCGCACAGGTGGCCGATCTTCTCCAGCACCTTGCGCACGTTGTAGACCGTGCCGTCGTAGGTGCACAGCTGGATGCAGGCCATGCGGAAGGGCCGCGGCGCGTCGGCCAGCGACTTGTCCTCGACCTGCGGGTTGCGGCGGATCTGCTCGCGCAATGCGGCCTCGTCCCAGGCTTCCCAGTCGACCGGGCCGATCATGCCGAAGGCGTTGCGCGCGGTCGGCAGGAACATCGGCACCGCGCCGGCCTGCACCAGCGCGCCCTGATGCAGCGACTTGTGGTTGTTGCGGTCGAACAGCACCAGGTCGCCGCGCTTGAGCAGCGCGCCGGTGACGATCTTGTTCGAGGTGCTGGTGCCGTTGAGCACGAAGTAGGTGCGGTCGGCGCCGAAAACCTCGGCCGCATGCGCCTGCGCCTGCTCGGCCGCGCCCTCGTGGATCAGCAGGTCGCCGAGTTCGACGTCGGCGTTGCACAGGTCGTTGCGGAAGATCGCTTCGCCGAAGTGCTTGAAGAACAGCTGCCCCGGAGGCGACTTGCGATAGAACTGCCCGCCCTGATGGCCGGGGCAGTCGAAGGCGATCGTCGCCTTGCCGTCGTAGGCCATCAGCTTGCCGAAGAACGGCGGCAGCAGGCTCATGCCGTAGCGCACCAGGCTGGCGATGACCTGCTTGGCGTAGAACACCGGCGATTGCTGGCCCAGGTAGATGTAGCCCTCGACCTCGCCCAGGCCGCCGACCACCGGCAGGTCGCTGATGCGGTGTGCATCGGCCAGTGCCCACAGCGGCGTGCGAAAGCCCAAGGCCCGCACGCCGCGCACCAGTGCCTTCGCGCCTTCCAGGCGCGCGCCGTCGGTGAGCACGATGTAGGCGCCGACCGAGGCGTCCTCGCCGAGGTCGCGCTCGTGCATCGAGGCGACCTCGACCTCGTAGCCCTCGGCGAGGATCTGCGCCAGCAGGTCCTTGGTCGGCAGGCTTTCGGGGTCGACCACCGCCACCACCTTCAGCAGCTTGTGGAAGGGGATCGGCACCGCCTGCGGCGCCAGCGAGTAGCTCGAATAGCGGTTCATCGCCTCAACCCTCCTTCACGCAGTCGACCAGCCAGGTCTTGTGACCCTTGCGGTCGATGTCGAAGCGCGGGCCGTGGATGTCGGCCTCGAAGCCGGGGAAGCGGTCGTCGGTGTCGCGCGCGAACTTCAGGTAGTCGATGATCGAGTCGGTCATGAAGCGTTCGCCGGGCATGATCAGCGGAATGCCCGGCGGGTAGGGCACGA
>DAORHX010000588.1:0-2583 GCA_035438245.1 Rubrivivax sp. | reverse complement strand
CGGCGCATGACTCGACCCTCCTGGCCCATCGGGGCGCTGGCGCTGACCCTGGCGGCCACGGCCGCCGCGCAGGCCCCCGCGGTCGACGCGCCGGCCCAGCCCGCGCCCGAACGCAGCTCGCGCTTCATCGACCCGGAGGACGGGCAGTTCGACCTGAGCTGGTTCCTCGAGAACCCGCGCGGTTTCCTGCCGATCCCGATCGTCATCACCGAACCCGCAGTCGGCTACGGCGGTGGCGTGGCCGGCATGTTCCTGCGCCCGCGGCACGAGGCGGGGCGCGAAGGCTGGGCCAGGCCGAACATCTCCGGCGCCGGGCTCTTCGGCACCGAAAACGGCACCTGGGGCGCTTTTGCCGGCGACACCAGCCTGTGGCTCGACGGCAGGCTGAAGACGCTGGTCGGCGCCGGCACCGGCCGCGCCAACCTCGATTTCTACGGTGCCGGCCTGGACCTGCCCGTGCTCGACCAGGGCGTGCGCTATTCATTGCAGTTCAGCGGCGCGGTGGCGCAGGCCAGCTGGCAGTTGACGCCGAAGTCGCCGTGGTGGCTGGGGCTGCGCTACGTCTACGCCGACGTCGACCCGACGCTGCGCGACGATGCCATCGTTCCCGGGCTGGCCGAGGCGGTGCGCGTGAAGGTCTCGGCGCCGACCGCGATCCTCGAATACGACAGCCGCGACAACGTCTTCACGCCGACCGAGGGCATCTACGCCGAGACCTCGTACCTGGCGTCGCGGCGCTCGCTCGGCGCCAGCGACGACTTCGACCGTTTCCAGCAGCTGCTCACCGGCTGGCTGCCGCTGCAGCCGCGGCTGATCTTCGGTGCCCGCGGCAACTATGCGTGGGCCTCGTCGGACACCCCCTTCTTCCTGCGCCCCTTCATCGTGCTGCGCGGCGTGCCCGCGGTGCGCTATCAGGGCGACCAGGCCGTCTCGGGCGAAGCCGAACTGCGCTGGCAGTTCCACGAGCGCTGGAGCGTGGTCGCCTTCGGCGGCGCCGGCGCCACGCGCACCGGCCGAAGGGACGATGTGCTGCGGCAGAGCGTGGGCAGCGGCGGCGCGGGCTTTCGCTACGAGCTGGCGCGCAAGTTCGGCCTGAACGCCGGCATCGACATCGCGCACAGCCCCGGCACCACGGCGGTCTACTTCGTCGTCGGCAACGCCTGGTTCAGGCCCTGACGCCGACCGTTCCCGGCAGGGCTCGGCGCACTAGCCGCGGCGCGTCGGCCCGGGTGCGGGCGTCGACTTGCGCTCACGCTGCTGGCCTGGCTCTGGCTGCCGGGTCCGCGCGTTCGGGCCCACCCAGCCCATGAAGACCTGGTAGCCCAGCGCCAGCAGCGTCGCGCCCACGAACATGCCGAGAATGCCCGCCGCCGCCATGCCGCCCAGTGCGCCCAGCAGGATCACCGGCATCGGCGCATCGACGCCGTGGCCAAGCATCAACGGCTTGAGCACGTTGTCGATCAAGCCGGAGACGGCCAGCAGCACCGTGTACAGCGTGGCCTCGACGCTGCCGTAGTCCCCGCTGAGCCACAGGTAGGCGATCGCCGGCAGCGTCACCAGCAGCACCGGCACCTGCGCGATACCCACTACCAACGCCGCAATCGCGAGCACGCCGGCCCAGGGCACGCCGGCCACGAGCAGGCAGATGCCAATGGCCAGCGCCTGAATGAAGGCCACGCCGATGACGCCCTGCGCGACGGCACGGATGGTGCTCGTCGCCAGGTGGGTGTACTCCGCGCCGTGTTCCTCGTCGGCCAGGCGCGCGAAGATCGCGCGGCTGGCGCGAGCACCGCCCTCGCCGAAGGCCATGATGATCCCGGCGATGATCAGCGCAGCCAGGAACTGCAGGATGCCGCCGCCGATGCTGGCGACCATCGCCAGCGCCCCCTTGGCCAGGTCGCCGATCTTCGGCTGCAGGCTGCGCACCAGCGCCGGCAGGTCGTCGTGGGCCGCCTGCCACGCAGCGTGGACCTTGTCGCCGAGCAGCGGCAGCTTCGATAGGCCCGGGCGCGGCGGCGGAATGCGCAGCGAATCCTGCTGCACGTCGGTGATCAGCTGGCGCACCGAATCGCCCAGCGAATTCAGCAGCGCGGCCGTGGGCACGACGATCAGCACCACCGCCAGCACGGTGATCAGCGTCGCCGCCAGGCCCTGCCGGCCGCCGATGCGGCGCGTCACGGCGCGGTGCAGCGGGTACATGGCCACGGCCAGGATCACGGCCCATACGACCAGCACCAGGAACGGCGCCAGCACCCAATAGCACAGGTAGGCCAGGATCAGGATCAGCCCGGCGCGTATCAGCACGTCGAGCATGCTCCTGCCGGCCGCCGGCACCTGGGCCGAATCGGGCTGCACGGGCTCATTCATTACAGCGCTCCCCGGTCGTCGTCGACGCAGACCCTGCCCGACCGGGTTGCCGGGCGCCGCGGTCGGCGCGAATCATCGCGGGTCCGCGGCCTGCGCCGGCGCGGCGCGCGCCGCGTCCGCCAGTTCGGCCCCCTCGCACACGCGCAGCAGCTCCGGCACCCAGCGCACGCCGACCTTCTCCATCACCCGGCCGCGGTGCTTCTTCACCGTCTGCTC
>DAORHX010000587.1:0-2589 GCA_035438245.1 Rubrivivax sp. | reverse complement strand
CGATCATGATCGGCGCGCCGTGCGCGTCGTCGGCGCAGACGAAGTGCACCTCGTGGCCGCGCATGCGCTGCAGCCGCACCCAGATGTCGGCCTGGATGTATTCCATCATGTGGCCGATGTGGAACGCTGCGTTCGCGTAGGGCAGGGCGGTGGTGACGAAGAGCTTGCGGGTCATGGTGGCGGCATTGTAGGTAGGCCACAATCGCCAGCCTGATGAGCGACGCACTGGACTACCTGGTCAAAGCCCGCCCCGAGGCGATGGGCCACTATCTGGCCTTCCTGAAGGGCGCCGGCCAGCACCTGGAGCCGAAGACGCGCGCGCTGATCAGCCTGATCACCAAGGTGCATGCGCAGACCGAGCGCGGCCTGCGCCAGTACCTGAAACGCGCGCTGCGCGACGGCTGCAGCGCCGACGAGGTGCTGGACGCGCTGCTGATGGCCTTCCCGGCGCTGGGCCTGAGCAAGATCGTCTGGGCGGTGGACCACATCCTCGAGATGGACCTGCCCGAGTTCCGCCCGCCCGCGCCGCCGGCCTGGCACGACGTCATGGCCACGCGCGGCCTGCGCGACGGCGCATCGCGCCGTGTCGAATGCGACGGCCGCGGCCTGTTCGTGCACCGCGACGCCCAGGGTTTCAAGGTCTACGACAGCCGCTGCCCGCACCAGGCCACCGACATGCCCGCGTCGGCGCTGGCCGGCTGTACGCTCGCCTGCCCGCAGCACGGCTGGCGCTTCGACCTGCGCAGCGGCGCCTGCACCGCGGTCGGCGACCGGCCGCTGCGGCAGCTGCCCAGCCGCGCCGAGGGCGGCCGGCTGCTCGTGCAGTGGTAGCGTGCGGTCCTCGTTCAACCCCGTACCTCCATGACCCCCACCGAATCCGCCCTGCTCGACGCGCTGAAGACCGTCGTCGACCCGAGCACCGGCCAGGACCTGGTCTCGACCCGGCTGCTGAAGAACCTGCGCATCGATGGCGGCGACGTCAGCTTCGACGTCGAGCTCGGCTATCCGGCGCAGAGCCAGCTGCCGGCGTTGCGCAGCGCGCTGATCGCCGCCGCACGCGGCGTGCCGGGCGTCGGCAACGTCAGCGCCAATCTCGGCTGGAAGGTCACCGCACACCAGGTGCAGCGTGGGGTGCAGCTGTTGCCGAACGTGAAGAACATCGTCGCCGTGGCCTCGGGCAAGGGCGGCGTCGGCAAGAGCACCACTGCCGTCAACCTCGCCCTGGCGCTGGCCGCCGAGGGCGCGTCGGTCGGCATCCTCGACGCCGACATCTACGGCCCGAGCCAGCCGATGATGATGGGCATCGAAGGCCGCCCCGAAAGTAGCGACGGCAAGACCATGCAGCCGATGCGCAACCACGGCGTCGAGGTCATGTCGATCGGCTTCCTGATCGATGCCGACAACCCGATGATCTGGCGCGGCCCGATGGTCACGCAGGCGCTCGAGCAGCTGCTGCGCCAGACGAACTGGGGCCAGCTCGACTACCTGATCGTCGACATGCCGCCGGGCACCGGCGACATCGCGCTGACGCTGAGCCAGCGTGTGCCGCTGACCGGCGCGGTGATCGTCACCACGCCGCAGGACATCGCGCTGCTCGACGCGAAGAAGGGCCTGAAGATGTTCGAGAAGGTCGGCGTGCCGATCCTCGGGCTGGTGGAGAACATGGCCGTCTACGTGTGCCCGAATTGCGGCCACAGCGAACACGTCTTCGGCGCCGACGGCGGCCGCAGGATGGCCACCGAGTACGGCGTCGACTACCTGGGGGCGCTGCCGCTGAACCTGTCGATCCGCGAGCAGGCCGATGCGGGGCGGGCGACGGTGGTGGCCGAGCCCGACGGCGAGATCGCCGCGCTGTACAAGGCGATGGCGCGGCGCGTGGCGGTGAAGATCGCGCAGCGCGCCAAGGACTTCTCGTCGAAGTTCCCGACGATCACGATCTCGAAGAACACCTGACGGCGCGGCGGCCTGCCGCCGGCAAGCGGGCTGCCGGGGGCGCTCGAGAGCGGTCCGTCCGGCTGCTTTGGCGCCGCAGTCCGTTCCTGGGCCAGGCCATCGATGTCGCGTTCACGCAAGACAACCCGATCCGCATCCCCGTTCCCGAGGGGGCTTCCACCGCCGAACCCGGCACGCTGGCCCTTCAGCCGGCCGCGCCGCGCGCTGTGTGCGCCTGCAGCCAGGACGCCGTCGCATCCAGCATCGCCCGCAGCGTGCCCGCATCGCTGCGGCCGCTGCGCGCGCGCACGTGGAAGGCGTGGTCGGCATCGTCGAGCAGCCGCAGCGTGGCCCGGTCGGCGAGCTGCTGCAGCAACGGCTGCAGCAGCGATAGCGTCGCCAGTTCGTCGCGCGTGCCCTGCAGGAACAGCATCGGGCAGGCGATGTCGAAGAGGTGCGCGGCGCGCTCGGTCGACGGCTTGCCGGCGGCGTGCAGCGGGAAGCCGACGAACACCAGGCCGCTGACGCCGGGCAGCGGCGACGACGCCTGCGCCTGCGACGTCATGCGCCCGCCGAAGGACCTCCCGCCGGCGAACAGCGGCAGGCCCGGCAAGCGCTGCGCCCCCTCGGCCGATCGGAAGGGCGTCCTGTAGGGAA
>DAORHX010000586.1:0-2596 GCA_035438245.1 Rubrivivax sp. | reverse complement strand
ACGCGCGCGCTGTCTTCCACCGGCTCGGCGCGGCCGAGCTGGCTGTCGCCGGTGGTCAGGTGCACCACCGAGCCGCCCATCTGGTACATGCCGGCCTCGAAGCTGACGCGCGTGCGCGTGCTCGCCTTCTCGAAGATCATCGCCAGCGTGCGGTCGGCCAGCGGCTGGTACTTCTCGTAGTTCTTGAAGCGCCGCTTGATGATGCGCGCGCGCTCGAACAGGTAGGCGTATTCCTCGGCGCGCAGGTCCTTGAACTGCAGGTAGTGCTTCATCAGCGAATCGCCCGGCTTCACTTGGGCTCGGCGAGGAAGGCCTTGATCAGCGGGCACAGGATCGCGGCGATCTGCCTCGCCTCGTCGGCCGACAGGATCAGCGGCGGCAGCAGCCGCACCACGCGGTCGGCCGTGACGCTGATCATCAGGCCGGCCTCGGCGGCGCGGTTCAGCAGCACGCCGCAAGGGCGGTCGAGCTCGATGCCGATCATCAGGCCCTGGCCGCGGAACTCGACCACGCCGGTCTCGCCGGCCAGGCCCGCCCGCAGCGCGTCGCGCAAGATGTCGCCGACCGCGGCGGCGTTGGCCATGACGCCGTCTTCTTCCATGATGCGCAGCGTCTCGACGCCGGCGCGCATCGCCAGCGGGTTGCCGCCGAAGGTGGTGCCGTGGTTGCCGGGGCCGAAGACGTTGGCCTTGGCGTTGACGACGACGGCGCCGATCGGCACGCCCGAGCCCAGGCCCTTGGCCAGCGGCATCACGTCGGGCTTGATGCCGGCCCACTGGTGCGCGAACCACTTGCCGGTGCGGCCCAGGCCGCACTGCACTTCATCGAGCATCAGCAGCCAGTTGTGCTGGTCGCACAGCGCGCGCAGGCCTTTCAGGTAGTCGGCGCGCGTCTGGTTGATACCGCCTTCGCCCTGGATCACCTCGAGGAACACCGCGACCACGTTCGGGTTCGTCGCCGCCACCTGCTCGACCGCGGCCAGATCGTTCAGCGGCACGCGCACGAAGCCTTCGACCAGCGGCTCGAAGCCCTTCTGCACCTTCTCGTTGCCGGTGGCCGACAGCGTGGCGATGCTGCGGCCGTGGAAGGCCTTCTCGTAGACGATGATCTCCGGCCGCTGGATGCCGCGGTCGTGGCCGAACTTGCGCGCGATCTTCAGCGCGCATTCGTTGGCTTCCAGGCCGGTCGAGCAGAAGAACACCGACTCCAGCCCCGACAGCTCGCACAGCTTGGCGGCCAGCGTTTCCTGCAGCGGCACCTCGTAGTAGTTGGAGCTGTGGATCAGCTTGGCCACCTGGTCCTGCAGCGCCGGCACCAGCTTCGGGTGCGCATGGCCCAGCGTGTTGACGGCGATGCCGCCCAGCCCGTCCAGGTACTTGCGGCCTTCGGTGTCCCACACCCAGCAGCCGCGGCCGTGGCTCAACGCGATCGGCAGACGGCCGTAGGTGTTCATCACGTGCGGCATCGGCGAGACCACGGCTTCGTTCGGAGCGTTCATCGATCGTCCTCGGGACAGCGAAAGCGGAAGATAAATGAAAAAGAGCCTGCGTTTGCAGGCTCTCGGCGGGGGCTGGGTGGGGGTGTCAGGCCGACAACGCCTTCAGCTTGGCCGAGAGTCGGCTCTTTTGTCGCGCGGCCTTGTTCTTGTGGAAGATGCCCTTGTCGGCGATCGAGTCGATGACGCTCTGTGCCGACTTGAACAGGTCGGTCGCCTTGGCCTTGTCGCCGCTCAGCACGGCCTTCTGCACGTTCTTGATCGCCGTGCGGAAGCGCGAACGCAGCGCGGTGTTGGCGGCGTTGAGCTTGACGTCCTGGCGCGCACGCTTGCGCCCCGACGCCAGGCGGACGGTCTTCTTCTTGGCTTTGGACGATGTGGCCATGCTGGGAGCTCGAACGTGAACTGCAAAGCCGGCAAGTATAGCATGGCTGGGACTTGGGGCTGCCTATAATCCGCGCCGCTGCAGCAGGGCCTACGCGCCGTGCCTTTCGGCGATGAACCTGTTCAAGGCCGCCTCCACCGTTTCCCTGCTGACACTGGCCTCGCGCATCACCGGTCTGGTGCGCGAGCAGTTGATCGCCGCCGCGTTCGGCGCCAGCGCCGCCACCGACGCCTTCAACGTCGCCTTCCGCATCCCCAACCTGCTGCGCCGGCTGTTCGCCGAGGGCGCGTTCTCGCAGGCCTTCGTGCCGATCCTGGCCGCCTCGCGCGAGCGTGACGGCGACGCCGCCACGCGCCAGCTGATCGACGCCGTGGCCAGCGTGCTCACCTGGGCGCTGCTGCTGACCTGCGTCGTCGGCATGATCGGCGCGCCGGTGCTGGTGTGGATGTTCGGCGCCGGGCTGGCCGAGTTCGACCTGGCGGCGACGATGACGCGCTGGATGTTCCCGTACATCGCCTTCATGTCGCTGGTGGCGCTGTCGGCCGGCATCCTCAACACCTGGAAGCGCTTCGCCGTGCCGGCGGCGACGCCGGTGCTGCTGAACCTGGCGGTGATCGCTGCCGCCTGGTGGGGTGCGCCGCTGTTCCGCGGCTGGGGCTTGAACCCGGTGCTGGCGCTGGCCGCCGGCGTGATGCTCGGCGGCGCGCTGCAGGCTG
>DAORHX010000585.1:0-2602 GCA_035438245.1 Rubrivivax sp. | reverse complement strand
TGCCGTAGATGCGCTGCAGCATCTCGTTGCGGTGGTCGCCGCGCCAGTAGGCGCCAGCCACCTTCATCAGCTTGAAGTGCTTGAGCTTGCCCGTGCTCGGCACGTGCGGTCCGCGGCACAGGTCCTCGAACGCGCCTTCGCGGTACAGCGACACCTCCTCGCCTTGCGGGATCGCAGCGATCAGCTCGGCCTTGTAGTGCTCGCCCAGGCCCTCGAAATAGGCGACGGCCTCGTCGCGCGGCAGCACGCGGCGCTCGACCTTCTCGTCCTTCTTCGCCAGCTCCGCCATCTTCGCTTCGATGGCGGCCAGGTCTTCCGGCGTGAACGGGCGCTTGTACGAGAAGTCGTAGTAGAAGCCGTTGTCGATGACCGGGCCGATCGTCACCTGCGCGTCGGGAAACAGCTCCTTCACCGCATAGGCCAGCAGGTGCGCGGTCGAATGGCGCAGCACCTCCAGCCCCTCGGGGCTCTTGTCGGTCAGGATGGCCAGCGGCGCATCGGCCTCGATGCGGTGGCCGAGGTCGACGACGCGGGCCGCGTCGCCGACGCCGACCTTGCCGGCCAGCGCCGACTTGGCCAGGCCCGGGCCGATGGCGGCGGCCACCTCGGCCACCGACACCGGTTGCGCAAACTCCCGCTTCGAGCCGTCGGGCAGCGTGATGGCGATCATGGGTTCACCTTCGAAAACAAAAAAGCGCGGTACAGGACCGCGCTTCGTCGTGACAGTGGAAAGCTGTGGGGCGTGACCGCGCGGCCGATCAGGTCTCGGTGAAGAAACCCGTAGTTCGCGGTGTCATAACCATGTTGCCTTTCCCGTCCTTGTTGGGTTCATGAATGGCGGCATTGTAGTGGCAGAAGGTGTGCACGGGCCCGGCGGGCCCGGGCGGCCGCCCGGCCGCACCCCGGTCGGGCCTCTGCGTCGACGGCTGGGCACCACGTGGCGCAACGAGCGGGCACGCGGCTTTCGCTCGCCCCTTGCCTAGACCAGCGGCAGTGCCTCGATCGGCCGGCCGGAGCCCACCGCCTGCGCGAACTCGTCGGCCAGGCGCTGGCTCTCGCGCAGCGCACGGCTCCAGGCGGCGACGCGGCCGTCCAGGTCGTCGCCATAGGCCTTGAAGTCGTTGCGGTCGGGCAGCTTGCCGTTCGGCAGCGTGGCGACCCATTCGGGCCGCGGCGACAGCAGCACCACGTTGTCCAGGTGCGCGCTGGCGCGATGCCGGTGCTTCCAGCACATGCAGCCCGCGACTGGTGAACACATGCAGGCGGTAGCGCGGATGCTGCAGCAGCTACGTGGCGCGCGCCTCGAAACGCTGCTGCAGCCTGGCGCCGAAGACCTCGCTGACGTGGCGCGCGGTCGGCGCCTTGCCGGGCGCATGCTCGTAGCGCTGGTGGATGTAGTCGTCGGCCATCTGTGCCAGTTGTGCCGACGGGTCGACGAGGCAGGCCGAGGCCATGCGCCAGGCGCCGATCGACGCGCCCAGCAGATGCACGCGGTGGGAGCTGCCGGCGAGCCATTCGCCGACGACGAAGCGGTCCAGCGGGTTCAGGATCAGCTCCTTCGGCCCGCCCGCCGCCGCCCGGACGATGCGCACGTCGGCCGGCTGCAAGCCGCGCTCGCGCAGCACCTCGAGCGCCGACGCGCCGGCGTGGATCTGCAGGGCCTTCATCGCGGCGGACTGTAAGCGCTACGATGTGCCGATGGACGACGCGCCGCACGACCACGGGCACGGCGAACTGGGTGAGATGGACCTGCGCGTGCGCGCGCTGCAGACGGTGCTGACGCACAAGGGCTACATCGACCCGGACGCGCTGGACGTGCTGATCGACACCTACCAGACGAAGATCGGCCCGCGCAACGGCGCGCGCGTCGTCGCACGCGCCTGGGTCGATGCCGACTACCGCGACTGGCTGCTGCGTGACGCCACCGCCGCGATCGCCGCGCTCGGCTACAGCGGCCGCCAGGGCGAACATATGGTGGCGCTGGCCAACACGCCGCAGCAGCACCACATGGTCGTGTGCACGCTGTGCAGCTGCTACCCGTGGCCGGTGCTGGGCCTGCCGCCCACCTGGTACAAGAGCGCGCCCTATCGTTCGCGCGCGGTCAAGGACCCGCGCGGCGTGCTCGCCGACTTCGGCGTGACGCTGCCGGCAGCGACGCAGATCCGCGTCGTCGACTCCACCGCCGAAGTGCGCTACCTGGTGGTTCCGATGCGGCCGGCTGGCAGCGAGGGCCTGAGCGAGGACGAGCTGGCCGCGCTGGTCACGCGCGATTCGATGATCGGCACCGGCCTGGCGCTGGAGCCGGCGCGATGAGCTACCTCGGCCATGCCGACCTGGGCGGCCGGCCGAACACCGACCGCGTGCAGCCCGAGCCCGAGGGCGAGGTATTCCACGACGCCTGGGAAGCCCGTGCGCTGGCGCTGACGCTGGCCATGGGCGCCACCGGCAGCTGGAACATCGACATGAGCCGCGCCGCGCGCGAGACGCTGCCCGACTACGCCCGTCTGAGCTACTACCAGATCTGGCTCGCCGCGCTCTGCCGCCTGATGCGCGAGCGCGGGCTGGTCACCGAGGCCGAACTCGCCGAAGCGCGGGCGCAGGT
>DAORHX010000584.1:0-2603 GCA_035438245.1 Rubrivivax sp. | reverse complement strand
GCCTGCCGTTTTCGAGCGGCGGCGAGCGCGGCCGCGCGCCGGTGCCGCCACCCGCCCTGGGCGCTGACACGGCCGCGGTGCTCGGCGGCCTGGGCCTCGACGAGGCAGCGCTGGCGGTGCTGCGCCAGCAGCGCGTGATCGGCTGAACTCCCACGCAATCAACGACCATGAACTTCGACTACACCGAGACCCAGGCCCAGATCCGCGCCGCGGTGAAGGAGCTGTGCGCACGCTTCGGCCCCGAGTACTGGCGCGGCCTGGCGCAGGAAGGCAAGTACCCCGAGGCCTTCGTCGACGCGATGGCCGAGGCCGGCTGGTTGGCCGCGCTGATCCCCGAGGAATACGGCGGCGCCGGGCTGCCGCTGCTCGACGCCTGCCTGATCCTGCAGGAGATCAACCAGAACGGCGGCAGCGCGGTGCACTGCCATGCGCAGATGTACACGATGGCCTCGATCATGCGCCACGGCAGCGAGGCGCAGAAGCGCCGCACGCTGCCGCGCATCGCCGACGGCAGCCTGCGCCTGCAGGCCTTCGGCGTCACCGAGCCCGACGCCGGCTCCAACACGCTGGCGATCAAGACCTTCGCGCGCCGCGTGCCCGGCGGCTACGTCGTCAACGGCCAGAAGATCTGGACCTCGCGCTACAGCCACTCGCACATGTACCTGCTGATCGCGCGCACCACGCCGCTCGGCGACGTGAAGAAGAAGACCGACGGCCTGAGCCTGTTCCTGATCGACATCGCCAAGGCGGGCAAGGCGCTGCAGTCGCGGCCGATCCGCACGATGATCAACCACCACACCTTCCAGGTGTTCATCGACAACCTCGAGCTGACGGACGACGACCGCATCGGCGAGGAGGGCAAGGGCTTTTACTACCTGCTCGACTCGCTGCACTCCGAGCGGCTGCTGGTGGCCAGCGAGGCCATCGGCGACGGCCACTGGTTCGTCGGCAAGGCGGCGGCCTACGGCCGCGAGCGTGTCGTCTTCGACCGCCCGATCGGCGCCAACCAGGGCGTGCAGTTCCCGATCGCGCGCGCCCACATCAACATCGAGGCCGCCGAGCTGATGCGCAACAAGGCGGCCACGCTGTTCGATGCCAACCAGCCCTGCGGGCGCGAGGCGACGATGGTCAAGTACCTGGCCAGCGAGGCGGCGTGGGAGGCGGCCGAAGCCGCGATGACCACCTTCGGCGGCTACGGCGTGGCCTGCGACTTCGACATCGAGCGCAAATGGAAAGAGAGCCGGCTGTTCCGCACCGCGCCGATCTCCAACAACCTGGTGCTCGCGCAGGTTGCCGAGCACCTGCTCGGCATGCCGCGCTCGTATTGAACGGCATGCGCATGGACACCTACGAGACGCTGCGCATCGAGCCCGCGGCCGGCAGCACGGCCGAGGAGGGCCTCTGCTGCCTTGTGCTGAACCGGCCCGAGGTGATGAACGCGATGAACACGCAGATGTTCGTCGAGCTGCGCGCCGCGCTGCACGCGCTTGCCTTCGACGACGCGCTGCGCGTGCTCGTCGTCACCGGCGCCGGCGAGCGCGCCTTCAGCACCGGCGGCGACCTGAAACAGCGCGACGGCATGACCGATCACCAGTGGCGCCGCCAGCACCAGCTGGCCGAGGAGGTGCTGCTGGCGGTGAAGGACTTCCCGCGCCCGGTGATCGCCGCGGTGGAAGGGCATGCGCACGGCGGCGGCTGCGAGCTGGCGCTGATGTGCGACTGGATCGTTGCCGGCCGCAGCGCGGTGTTCTCGCTGCCCGAGGTGCGGCGCGGCATCATGCCCGGCGGCGGCGGCATCCAGAACCTGGTGCGCGCGGCCGGCGCGCGCCGCGCCAAGCAACTGCTGCTGACCGCGCGGCGCTTCACGGCCGGGCAGGCAGCGCAGTGGAACATCGTCACCACGCTGGCCGAGCCCGGCCAGGCTCTGGCTACCGCGGTGGCCGAGGCGCGCGAGGTGGCGCTGGCCGCGCCGATGGCGGTGCACTACGCCAAGGTCGCCGCGTCGCGCGGCGGCGAGGTCGACTTCCACAGCGGCTACGCGCTCGACATCGCGGCCTACAACGTGCTCGTCTCTTCCGAAGACCGGCTCGAAGGCGTGCGTGCCTTCAACGAGAAGCGCGCGCCGCGCTGGAGCGGGCGCTGATGTTCGGGCGGGTGCTGATTGCCAACCGCGGCGAGATTGCGTGCCGCATCGCGCGTACCTGCCGGCGCTTAGGGCTCGCCACCGTCGGCGTGCACTCGAGCGCCGACCGCGACGCGCTGCACACGGCCGAGGTCGACCGGTCGATCAGCATCGGCGGCGCCAGCGCGACCGACAGCTACCTGCGCATCGACGCCGTGATCGACGCCGCGCGCCGCAGCGGCGCCGAGGCCATCCACCCGGGCTACGGCTTCCTCGCCGAGAACCCCGCGTTCGCGCGCGCGGTCGAGGCGGCGGGCCTGGTGTTCGTGGGCCCCACCGCGCAGACGATCGAGCGCCTGGGCCACAAGGCGCAGGCCAAGGCCGAGGCGCGCGCCGCCGAGGTGCCCGTGCTCGATGGCGGCGAACAGGCGAGCGCCGATGCGGCGGTGGTGGCGGGCTGGGCCCGTGCGCTCGCGGGGCC
>DAORHX010000583.1:0-2604 GCA_035438245.1 Rubrivivax sp. | reverse complement strand
GTGCAAAGTATCGTGCACAGGCATAACCTATTCCTGATGTGGCTCCTGTAATAATCCGAATGTCGAGCTGGCGGCGCAGGCCGGACTGGCGCTGGACAACGGCATCGCCGTCGATGCGCACTGCCGCACCTCGGACCCCGCCATCCTGGCGGCCGGCGACTGCTGCAGCTTCGAGTACCGCGGCCAGCGCGTGCGCCTCGAATCGGTGCAGAACGCGAACGACCAGGCGGCCGTGGCGGCGCACACCGTCGCCGGTCAGGACAAGCCGTATGCCGCGCTGCCCTGGTTCTGGTCCGACCAGTACGACTGCAAGCTGCAGATCGCCGGCCTGAACCTCGGCCACGACGACGTGGTCGTGCGGCCCGGCAAGAGCGAGCGCAGCCGGTCGGTCTGGTACTACCGGGGCGAGCAGCTGCTGGCGGTGGATGCGATCAACGACGCGGCCGCGTTCGTCACCGCGAAGAAGCTGCTCGAACGTGGCGCCAGCGTGCCGAAGGCCGCTGCCGCCGATGTGTTGTCCGAGTTCAGGACGTGGC
Organism: Rubrivivax sp.; assembly: GCA_035438245.1. Taxonomy (GTDB): domain Bacteria; phylum Pseudomonadota; class Gammaproteobacteria; order Burkholderiales; family Burkholderiaceae_C; genus Rubrivivax. Next base: position 2,068 of record DAORHX010000583.1, on the reverse strand, counting down.
TGGCATGAGCCCGCTGGCGCCGCGCCTGCACGACGGCGAGGGCGACGAGGAGATCCCCATGCGCAAGGTCGCCGGCCACCTGTTCGGCCACAGGGGCACCAGCCGGTGCTGAACATGGACGCTGCTGCCGCACCGACGCTCGACGACATCCGCGCCGCCGCGGCGCGCCTTGCCGGCCAGGTGGTGGAAACACCGTGCCTGCATTCGCGCACGCTGTCGCAGCTGTGCGGCTGCGAGGTCTACCTGAAGTTCGAGAACCACCAGTTCACCGCGTCGTTCAAGGAGCGCGGCGCGCTGAACAAGATGGCGCAGCTGACGGCCGACGAACGCGTGCGCGGCGTGCTCGCCGTCTCGGCCGGCAACCACGCGCAGGGTGTCGCCTACCACGCGCAGCGCATGGGCGTGCCGGCGACGATCGTCATGCCGCGCTTCGCGCCGGCGGTGAAGGTGCAGAACACGCGCCGCTTCGGCGCCGAGGTGGTGCTGCACGGCGACAGCTTCGACGAGGCGCGGCTGCACGGCCTGTCGCTGGCCGCGCAGCGCGGCCTGACGGTGGTGCATCCGTACGACGACGCGGCGGTCATCGCCGGGCAGGGCACGATCGCGCTGGAGATGCTGGCGCAGGTGCCGCAGCTGGACACGCTGCTGGTGGCGATCGGCGGCGGCGGCATGCTCGCCGGCATCGCCGTGGCGGCGCGCGCGTTGCGGCCCGGGCTGCAGCTGTACGGCGTGCAGACCGAGCGCTTCCCGCCGGTGTGGAACGCGCTGCACGGCGGGCAGCGCGATTGTGGGCAGGCGACGGTGGCCGACGGCATCGCGGTGAAGTCGCCGGGCAGCCTGACGCTGCCGTTGCTGCGCCAGCACCTGCAGCAGGTGCTGCTGGTCGGCGAAGACCAGATCGAGCAGGCGATCCTGATGCTGCTGGAGATCGAGAAGACCGTCGTCGAGGGGGCCGGCGCTGCCGGCCTGGCGGCGCTGTGCAGCGAGCGCGAGCGCTTTTCCGGGCGGCACGTGGGCCTGGTGCTGAGCGGCGGCAACATCGAGCCGTTGATGCTGGCCGAGATCATCCATCGCGGCATGGTCAAGTCGGGCCGGCTGGTGCGGCTGCGATTCGATGTGCGCGACGTGCCCGGCACCCTGGCCGAGGTCGCTGCGGCGCTGGGGCGGCTGGGCGCCAACATCGACGAGGTGCAGCACCAGCGTGCGTTCAGCTCGTTGTCGCTCGAGCGTGCGCAGATCGAGGTGGTGGTGCAGACTCGCGGCAGCGAGCACGTGGCCCAGATGCTCGATGCGCTGCGCGCCGACGGCTACCGCGTCGAGCCGGTGGATTGAACGGAGACTGCCGATGAGCGCACAGATCACGCGGCGCGACATCGCCGCCAACGGCATCACGCTGCACGTCGCCGAGGCCGGGAGCGGCCCGCTGGTGCTGCTGTGCCACGGCTGGCCCGAGCTGGCCTATTCGTGGCGCCACCAGATGCAGCCGCTGGCAGCGGCCGGCTACCACGTGGTTGCGCCCGACATGCGCGGCTACGGTGGCAGTTCGGCGCCGCAGGCGGCCACCGACTACGCGATCACCGACCTGGTCGGCGACATGGTGGCGCTGGTGGCGGCGCTCGGCGAGGCGCGCGCGGCCATCGTCGGCCACGACTGGGGCGCGATGGTGGCGTGGAGCGCGGCGCTGATGCGGCCCGACCTGTTCCACGCGGTGGCCGCGCTGAGCGTGCCGTTCCGCGCGCGCCATCCGTCGGCGCCGCCGCTGGATCTTCTGCGCGCCGACGGCCGCGACGACTTCTACTGGTTCTACTTCAACCGCGAAGGCGTGGCCGAGGCCGAGTTCGAGCGCGACATCCCCGCCGCGATGCGCCGCGTGCTGGTCTACGGCTCCGGCGACGCGCCGGCCGGACGCGCGCTCGGCCTGATGGTCGCGCCGGGCGGCGGCTTCCTCGACGGCTGTGACGACCCCGGCGACGACGCGCTGCCGGCCTGGCTGGGGGCGGCCGACATCGCAGCGTATGCCGCGGCCTTCGGCAAGAGCGGCTTTCGCGGCGGCTTCAACTGGTACCGC
>DAORHX010000582.1:0-2604 GCA_035438245.1 Rubrivivax sp. | reverse complement strand
GCGGCCAGTGGATGGACGGCGTGATGGTCATCGGCGGCTGCGACAAGAACATGCCTGGCGGCATGATGGGCATGCTGCGCGCCAACGTGCCTTCGATCTACATCTACGGCGGCACCATCCTGCCGGGCCGCTACAAGGGCCAGGACCTGAACATCGTCAGCGTCTTCGAGGCGGTCGGCCAGTTCAGCGCCGGCAAGATGAGCGAGGAAGACTTCTGCCAGATCGAGCGCCACGCCATCCCCGGCAGCGGCTCCTGCGGCGGCATGTACACCGCGAACACGATGAGTTCGGCCTTCGAGGCGCTGGGCCTGAGCCTGCCCTATGCGTCGACGATGGCCAACGTCGAGGGCGAGATCGTCTCGATGGTCGAGCGCGCCGCCAAGGTGCTGGTCGACGCCGTCAAGGCCGACCTGAAGCCGCGCGACATCGTCACCAGGAAGGCGGTGGAGAACGCGGTGGCGGTGATCATGGCCACCGGCGGCTCGACCAATGCGGTGCTGCACTTCCTGGCGATCACCCATGCCGCCGGGCTGGACTGGACGATCGAAGACTTCGAGCGCGTTCGCCAGCGCACCCCCGTGCTGTGCGACCTGAAGCCCAGCGGCCAGTACCTGGCAGTGGACCTGCACCGCGCCGGCGGAATCCCGGCGGTGATGAAGGAACTGCTGAAGGCCGGGCTGCTGCACGGCGACTGCATGACCATCACCGGCAAGACGGTGGCCGAAGTCCTGGCCGAGGTGCCCGGCCTGCAGCCGGGCAACCCGGTGATCCGCCCGGTGAGCGACCCGATCTACGAACAGGGCCACCTGGCGATCCTGAAGGGCAACCTGAGCCCCGAGGGCTGCGTCGCCAAGATCACCGGCCTGAAGAACCCGGTGATGACCGGCCCGGCGCGCGTCTTCGACGACGAGCAGAGCGCGCTGGCGGCGATCATGGCGCAGCAAATCAAGCCCGGCGACGTGATGGTGCTGCGCTACCTGGGCCCGAAGGGCGGCCCCGGCATGCCGGAGATGCTGGCGCCCACCGGTGCACTAATCGGCCAGGGCCTGGGCGAAAGCGTGGGGCTGATCACCGACGGGCGCTTTTCCGGCGGCACCTGGGGCATGGTGGTCGGCCATGTCGCGCCCGAGGCCTACGAAGGCGGCAACATTGCATTGATCCAGGAAGGCGACGCCATCACCATCGACGCGCACAGACTGGTGCTGCAACTGAACGTGGACGACGCCGAGCTGGCGCGCCGCCGCGCGGCGTGGAAGAAACCGGCGCCGCGCTACACCCGCGGCGTGCTCGCCAAGTTCGCGAAAAACGCCAGCAGCGCCAGTAGCGGCGCGGTGCTAGACAGGTTCGATTGAGGGCGCGGCGGGCCGGCGTTCAGCGCCGCGCCTTGCGCTGGCGATCCGGGCCCATGCCCAGCGCCTGCAGATTGCGGCTGCGCCGCTCGGCCTTGGTCTTTTCCATCTTGTCCATCGCCCGGCGCTGCGTGAGGCCGATCGAGTCGGCAAAGGCCCACCAGGCCACCGCCAGCGCGAACGGCGCCAGCACCGCCCACCACGGCCAGGCGGCGACCGGGCCGAGTTCGGCCATCTTCATCGCCAGCAGCAGGATGCCCAGGATCAGGAAGGCCATGCGTGTTCATCGCTCCGTGCGCTGCGCGCCCGGCGGCGGCAGAAGCCTCGCTTTTACAATAAGCGCCGCTGGAGTGCGACGAGCTGCTCCCGACTAGCGCAAAGGAAGTCATGAAAGCACTGCACGCGCTGCCGCTGCTGGCCGCGTTGCTCGCGGCCCCGGCCGCCTGGGCCAGCCCCGAACTGGCGCAGCAGAAGACCTGCATGGCCTGTCATGCCATGGACCGCAAGCTCGTCGGCCCTTCCTACAAGGACGTGGCGGCAAAGTACGCCGGGCAGCGGGACGCTGCCGACAAGCTGGCCGAGAAGATCATCAAGGGCGGCGCCGGCGTCTGGGGCGCCGTGCCGATGCCGGCGAACCCGCGCGTCAGCCCGGCCGAAGCGAAGCAACTCGCGAACTGGATTCTGTCGGTCAAGTAGCGCGTCGCAGCGCGGACGCGCTGCACCGTGCTTCGCGCGGACTCGATCAGTTGGTTTGTGTCAACTGATCGAGTATGGCCGGGTTTTCCAGCGTCGACGTGTCCTGCGTGATCGCCTCACCCTTGGCCAGCGAGCGCAGCAGCCGGCGCATGATCTTGCCCGAGCGCGTCTTCGGCAGGTTGTCGCCGAAGCGGATGTCCTTGGGCTTGGCGATCGGGCCGATCTCCTTGGCCACCCAGTTGCGCAGCTCGTTGGCGATCTTCTTGGCTTCTTCGCCCGTGGGGCGGGAACGCTTCAGCACCACGAAGGCGCAGATCGCCTCGCCGGTAGTCTCGTCGGGCCGGCCCACCACGGCGGCTTCGGCCACGAGTTCGGTGCACGACACCAAGGCGCTCTCGATCTCCATCGTGCCCATGCGGTGGCCGCTGACGTTGAGCACGTCGTCGATGCGGCCGGTGATCGTGAAGTAGCCGGTCTTCGCGTCGCGGATCGCACCGTCGCCGGCCAGGTAGTACTTGCCCTGGAAGTCCTCGGGGTAGTAGCTCTTCTTGAAGCGCTC
>DAORHX010000581.1:0-2616 GCA_035438245.1 Rubrivivax sp. | reverse complement strand
CGCGGGGGCGGCGTCGGCTGCCTGCCCGACCTCGGGGTCGACCGCGGCATCGGCGGCATGCTCGGGCACGCCCGCCTCGGCGGGCGGCAGTTCCTGCACGGCCTGGGCTTCGGCAGGGGGCTGCGGCGTGTCGGGCGTCATGGGGTGTGCGCAGGGCGATGGGTGCCGGGTCATTCTTGCATGGCACCCGCACGCGCCCGGATGCAGGTAAACACTGACTTCGTGAACTTGCGCCGCGGCTCGCGCGGACTTCAGCGCAGTGCCGTCAGCAGCGTGCGCAGGCGGCTCAGTTTCAGGTCGACGTACGGCGGCGTGCGCGCCAGCCGTGCGCCGGGCTTCGCCGCACCGCGCGTCCAGCGCTGCATCCACACCGTCGTCATGCCGACGCGGCGCGCGGCCTTCTGGTGCTGCAGCGTGTCCTCGACCAGCACGCAGCGCGAAGCCGGCACGCGCAGCCGGGCCAGCAGCGTGCGCAGCATGCGCGCGTCGGGCTTCGGCCGCAGCTCGCCGAACACGCGCATGTCCTCGATGCTGATCAGCGCATCGAAGCAGCGGGCGATGCCGAGCACGGCCATCACCCGCTCGGCATAGGCGCGCGGCGCGTTGGTCAGGATCAGCTTGCGTCCGCGCAGCCGCTTCAGCGCGGCGAAGTCGTGCGCATGGCCGCGCACCGCCTGCTCCAGCCCCGGCAGCTGGTGGGTCTGGTGCAGGAAGTGCGCGGCATCGACCGCGTGGTGCCTGACCAGCCCGAGCAGCGTCGCGCCGTAGCGCTGCCAGTAGCGGCGGCGCAGCGCGTCGGACTCCTCCTGCGTCAGCTGCAGGTGCTGCTGGATGTACTCGCCGAAGGCGACACGCAGCCCCGGCATCGTCGCGCTCGACGCATCGTGCAGCGTGTCGTCCAGGTCGAAGAGCCACACCCGCGGCCGCGCCTTGCGGGCCTTCATCGGGCGGGGAACTTTGCACCGCCTCCGATAATCGTCCCTGCTTCGGACGGCGGAAACGGTGGTGCATGGGTGCTCGGCAGGATCTTCGGCGCAGGCTCGTCCCGACAGGGCCGACGCTCGCGCTGCTGGCCGCCGCGGCCGTGGCGGGCTGCACCTTGCCGCCCGGCGTCGCGCGCAGCCCGGCGTCGGCCTACCAGAACGAGCGCTTCCAGTCGGACGAGACCTTTTCGCGGCTGTTCGACGCCAACGTGCAGGACACCTGCGAGGCCGCGCGCCGCGCACTGCTGAGCCAGGGCTATGTCATCGGCAGCGCCCGCAGCGACGCCATCACCGGCGCCAAGCGCTTCCAGCCGGATGGCGAGGTGCACCTCGAGATCAGCTTCAGCGTGGTGTGCGTGCCCGAAGGCGCCGGCGGCACGCTGGCCACGGCTTTCGTCTCGGCGCAGCAGGACCGCTACGTGCTGAAGAAGCTGCCGAACAACACCAGCGTCGGCGTCGGCCCGTTCGGCTCGATCTCGGTGCCGCTGTCGTCGAGCGAGGATTCGCTGGTCAAGGTCGGCTCCGAGACGATTCCCGCGGGGCCCTTCTACGACCGCTACTTCGCGCTGATGCAGCGGCTGCTTGGCGACATGCGCTGAAGCCACTCAGTGCGAGCGGATCATGGTGCCGTAGGCCTGGTCGGTCAGCACCTCGAGCAGCATCGCGTGCGGCACGCGGCCGTCGATGATGTGCACGGTGTTGACGCCGTTCTTCGCCGCGTCCAGCGCCGAGCCGATCTTCGGCAGCATGCCGCCGGAGATGGTGCCGTCGGCGAACAGCTCGTCGATCTCGCGCGCGGAGAGATTCGTCAGCAGCTTGCCGTTCTTGTCCAGTACCCCCGGCGTGTTCGTCAGCATCATCAGCTTCTCGGCCTTCAGCACCTCGGCCAGCTTGCCGGCCACCACGTCGGCGTTGATGTTGTAGTTCTCGTTGTCGCGGCCGAAGCCGAGCGGGCTGATCACCGGGATGAACTGGTCGTCCTGCAGCGCGCGCACCACGCCCGGGTCGATCGACTCGATCTCGCCGACCTGGCCGACATCGTGCTCGATGCTCGGATCCTTGTGGTCGACCATCTTCAGCTTGCGCGCGCGGATCAGCCCGCCGTCGCGGCCGGTGAGCCCCACCGCCTTGCCGCCGGCGACGTTGATCAGGCCGACGATGTCCTGCTGCACCTGGCCGGCCAGCACCCATTCGACGACTTCCATCGTCTCGGCGTCGGTGACGCGCATGCCCTGGATGAAGGTGCCCTTCTTGCCGATCTTGGCCAGCGCCTCCTCGATCTGCGGTCCGCCGCCGTGCACCACCACCGGGTTCATGCCGACCAGCTTCAGCAGCACCACGTCCTCGGCGAAGTCCTGCTGCAGCGCGGGGTCGGTCATCGCGTTGCCGCCGTACTTGATGACGATGGTCTTGCCGTGGAAGCGGCGGATGTAGGGCAGCGCCTGCGACAGGATCTCGGCCTTGTCGCGCGGCGAGATATGGTCGAGCCGGTGCTCGCTGGTCGGTGTCGGCAGGTTCATCGCGGGGGCCGTGGCGCGGCTCGGGGCATCGATGCGCGGCATTGTAGGAAACCCGCAGGCGGCTAGTGTAGTGTTGCATTCTGTTTGGAACTTAAGCGCGCGTTGGCCCGAAT
>DAORHX010000580.1:0-2621 GCA_035438245.1 Rubrivivax sp. | reverse complement strand
CGTCCGACGAGTGGGAGCGGCGTCCGTATCGCGTGCTCGTGACCCGGCTCTCGACCTACCGCGACACCGCCGTCTCGACCTCTCACCTGCTGATCCACGCGCTGCTGGCGCAGCTGGACGGTGTGTATCCCGACCTGGCCTGGCTGCCCCCGCCGCGTGACGGCGAGATGATGACGGAGGACGGCGTGCCCTGGCTGCTGGGCACGCAGACGAAACACGGCGTTCGCGCCTTCGACTGCCTGGCAGTGTCCCTCTCGGTGCCGCAGGAAACGGTGAACCTGGCGGCGATGCTGCTGCTCAGCGGCATTCCCACCCATCGCGACGAACGGCTGGATGATGCGGCGGCGCCGCTCGTCATCGCCGGCGGCGCCAGCGTGGGCGCCGCTGCCGACCCCGCCCCGTGGTCAGCCCACCAGTTCGTAGTGGAAGTCGGTGATGCGGCCTTCGGGCGCATCCTTGAAGACGACGCGCACGCGCGCGCCGGGCTGCAGCCGTGCCGCCGCCTTGGGCAGGTCGCTCAGGTCCAGCCCGCGCACGAAGTTCAGCAGCGCGGTGTCCACGCCATCCAGGCGCACGTAGGCGATCGCGTAGGGCGGCGCCGGCAGGTTCTCGAAGGCGGCCGAGACGATGGTCGCGGCCTCGAGCGCGCCTTCCATCCCGGCCTCGATCCAGGCGTCGCAGGGCTTGAAGCTGCGCTCGCAGAAGGCACGCGGCGGCAGGTAGCTCAGCTGCGAGGCGCTGCAGCGTGTGGCCAGGATGCGCTTGTCGCGCAGGCCGGCGAAGAAGCGCGTCGCGGTCTCGCCGGCGGGGTAGTTGTAGCGCACATGCCATTCGGCGGGGATCACCAGCGGTTCGACGGTGGGGGTGTTCATGGTCATCTCCATATCGATGGGGGTTCAGGCGGTGGCGCGGCGGCGCGGTTCGTCGGACAGCAGCGTGCAGGTGAAGAACTGGGTCGAGCCGCCGGCGGCGGTGGCCAGCGCGTTGTGCACGCCCTTGACCTGCATCGCGCCGGCGCGGCCCATGACCTGCAGCGCCGCGTCGGCGACGCGCACCAGGCCGGTCACCCCGATCGGGTTGGTGCACAGCGTGCCGCCCGAGGGGCCGACTGCATTGCGCCCGTCCATGTCGAAGACGCCCTCGTCGCTGAGCCGGGCGGCACTGCCGCGTGCGCAAAAGCCCATCGACTCCAGCTCCGGAAACTGGAACGAGCTGAACGGGTCGTACAGCTCCAGCACCTGGATCTGCGCGGCCGGGTCGCTGATGCCGGCCTGCTCGAAGCACTCGCGCGCGGCCAGCGTGATTTCGGCGTGTTCGGCGAAGTCGCAATCGGCGCTGGGCACGCAGCGGTCGCCCTGGAACACGGTGTTCGTGATCGCACCGATGCCGCTGACGAAGGCCGGCTTCGGGCACAGTTCGCGCGCGCTGCGCTCGTCGGCGATGACCACCGCGGCGGCGCCGGCCGAGCGCGGGCAGATGTCGTAGAGCTTGTAGGGCCAGGCCACGCGCTTCGAGGCCATCACCTCGTCGACCGTGATCAGCCCCTTCAGGTGCGCGTTCGGGTTGTTCATCGCGTTGCGCCGCGCGCGCACGACGACACGCGCGTACTGCTCCTCGGTGACGCCGTGGCGCGCCATGTAGCGCTGCGTCGCCAGCGCCGTCATCGTCACCGTGTTCAGCGCGAAGTCCTGCTCGTACAGCGGATCCCAGATCAGGTTCAGCACGAACTGCGCGTCGGGCGTCTCGGTGATGCGGTCGGCGCCGACGACCAGCACGCGCCGGTACTGGCCGCTGGCCACGTGCGCCCACGCCGCCTGGAAGGCCGAGCCGCCGGTGGCGCCGCCGGTGTGCACGCGCAGGAAGGGCTTGCCGCGCGCGCCGACGAAGTCCACCGCCCACTTGTCGCAGTCGGGCACGCCCATGAAGTGCGTCGGCGCCATCGAGAAGACGACGGCGTCGATGTCGTCGGGCGTCAGGCGCGCATCGGCCAGCGCCTGCACCGCGGCCTGCTGGGCCAGTTCCACATAGGTCATCGAGTCCCAGCGGGCGCGAAAGCCCGTCTGGCCGACCCCGATGACCGCCACGTTGGTGCTCATGCGGCAACCCTTTCAAAAGCAACGAAGGTCTGGCACTGCTGCGCGTAGCCGTGGCTGCCGTGAGCGACGGCGAAGCGCGCGCGCGGCACCTGCACGTCGCCGGCGCGGCCGGCCACTTGCAGCGCGGCCTCGGCGGCGTTGACCAGGCCGCTGCAGAACAGCGGGTTCTGCGCCCAGACGCCACCCGAGGGGCTCAGTGCGCCGACGCGGCGCTCGGCCAGGTGGCGCTCGATCGCCAGGTCGTGCCAGCCGGTGGGGGCTTCGATTTCGGCGACGTCGATCGCATCGGCGGCACTGCGGTCGCTGCGCTTCAGCACCTCGTCGAGCGCCCGGTCGAACAGCGCCATGCCGCCCAGGCGTTCGCCGCCGAGGCGATAGCTGTCGATGGCGCTGGCCACGCCGCTGATGCGTGCCAGCGGCCGGTGCCCGGGGTGCGCCGCCCGCCACTGCCCCGACGCCAGCACGAAGGCGACGCAACCGTCGCTGGCCGGGGCGCTGTGGCCGCGGCGCAGTGGCCAGGCCAGC
>DAORHX010000579.1:0-2623 GCA_035438245.1 Rubrivivax sp. | reverse complement strand
AGCGCACGCCGGCGACGGCTTCGTCACGCAGGCCGGCACCGGCGGCAGCGGCGAGCGGCTGTCGTACGTGCAGGGCTTCGAACCCTGGCAGTGGGCCATCGGCGCCAGCGCGCCGATCGACGATCTGCAGTCCGGGTTGATGCGCCGCCTGGCGTGGGCCGGCGGCGTCGTCGCGCTGGCACAGCTGGTCGCAGGCTACCTGTTCCTCAGCTTCTACCGCGTGATGGACGGCGGGCTGCGCGAGACGCGGCGCCACCTGCGCGCGATGACCGCCGGCGACCTGACGACCTCGCCACGCGGCTGGGGTCAGGACGAGAGCGCACAGCTGATGCAGGAGCTGGGCCGCATGCAGGCGTCGCTGCGCAGCATGGTGCGCAGCGTGCGCAGCGTCAGCGACGGCATCGTGCACGCCAGCGAGCAGATGGCCGGCGGCGCGGCCGACCTGTCCCAGCGCACCGACCATGCGGCCGCGGCGCTGGAGCAGTCCAGCGCCGCGATGGCGCAGATCGCCGCGCAGGTCGGCCAGGGTGTCACGCACACCGAGGAAGCGTCGCGCATGGCGCGGCACAACGCCGACATCGCCGCCGACGGCGGCCGCGTGATGCGCGAAGTGGTGCAGACGATGGAAGGCATCCGCGTCGCATCGGCGCGCATCGGCGAGATCGTCGGCACGATCGACGGCATCGCCTTCCAGACCAACATCCTGGCGCTGAACGCCGCGGTCGAGGCGGCGCGCGCCGGCGCGCAGGGCCGCGGTTTCGCGGTCGTCGCCAACGAGGTGCGCATGCTGGCGCAGCGCAGCGCGGCGTCGGCCAAGGAGATCAAGGCGTTGATCGGCGGCAGCGTGCAGCAGGTGCACTCCGGCACGGTGGTCGTGCGCAAGGCCGGCACGGCGATGCAGGACATCGTCGCCGCCTCGCAGCGCGTCAGCGAACTGCTCGGCGAAGTGGCCTCCGGCGCACGCGAGCAGAGCCTGGGCATCGACCAGGTCGGCCAGGCGGTGCAGCAGCTGGACCGCATGACGCAGCAGAACGCGTCGCTGGTCGAGCGCACGGCCGGCTCGGCCGCCGACATGCGTGAACTGGCGCGCACGCTGGCCGAGGAAGTGGCGCGCTACGAGATGCCCGACGACGCGCAGTGACGGCAGCGGCGCGCGCGCCACGGCATGCGCCGCCGCGACCAGGGCCCGCGGCGCCACGCTAGACTGCATCGCACCGCCCCGGGAAACGCGCCCCATGTCCTTGCTTGCCGGCATCCGTGTACTCGACTTCGGCCGCTTCATCGCCGGCCCGTACTGCGCTGCGCTGCTCGGCGACCTCGGCGCCGACGTGATCCGCATCGAGCGTGTGCAAGGCGGCGAGGACCGCTACCTGCCGCCGGTGGCCGACACCGGCGACGGCGGGATCTACCTGCAGATGAACCGCAACAAGCGCTGCCTGACGCTGGACCTGATGCACGACGAGGGCCGGCGCATCGTGCGCGAGCTGGTGGCCGGCGCCGACGTGGTCGTCGCCAACCTGCCGCCGGCCACGCTGCTGCAGCTGGGGCTCGACTACCCGACGCTGTCCGGCCTGAACCCGCGCATCGTACTCGCCACCGTCAGCGCCTACGGGCCCGGCGGGCCGTACAGCGAGCGCCCCGGCTTCGATGCGGTCGGCCAGGCGATGAGCGGCGCGATGTACCTGTCGGGCCAGCCCGACGCACCGGTGCGCGCGGTCGTGCCCTATGTCGACGTCAGCACCGCGCAGGCGCTGGCCATGGGCACGCTGGCCGCGCTGTGGTCGCGCGAGCGCAGCGGCCACGGCCAGCATGTCGAGGGCTCGCTGCTGCGCAGCGCGCTGGTGATGGGCAATGCGCTGCTGATCGAACAGGCGCTGAAGGCACCGGACCGCGTGCCGCAGGGCAACCGCGGCTTCACCGCCGCGCCCAGCGACCTGTTCCGCGCCAGCGACGGCTGGCTGGTGGTGGCGGCGATCGGCCAGCCGATGTTCGAGCGCTGGTGTGCGCTGGTCGGCCAGCCCGCGCTGGTGCACGACCCGCGCTTCGCCGACGACGAGCAGCGCGGCAACCACAGCCGCGACATCAGTGCGCTGATGGCCGACTGGTGCGCCACGCGCCGCCGCGGGTTGCAGAACTCGCCCGACGCGAGCACGTCGACCGCCAGGGTCCTGACCGCGATCGACGCCTTGTCGACCGGCTTGCCCTGGGCGCGCGTCTTGCGCGCGTTGGCGAAGAAATACTTCGCGCTGCCCTTGTGGATCATGTCGAGGATCGTGCCGACGATGACCGCCAGGATCATCAGTCCCACGTACCACTGCATGAATCCGGCGGGCAGGCTTCCCGAAACCGCCGCGAAGGCGTTGCTGCTGAACATCGTGGTCCTCCCGGCTGGACGATCGTGCAAGTCGACGAAACCCTGCGATTATGGAGGGCAATCCGCGGAGCGTGGAAAGAATCCAGTGATGCGGCCATAAAGGAATCCAATGGGGCCGGAGACGAATCCCCTGTACCGTGGCCGGGCAACCATGCCGGCGGTCCAGAGGGTGCGTCAGCGACCCCATTCCGGTCGCGCGACGATCGCGAGATCGGCGACGCCGGACGCCACCGACCCGCCCCGGACCCC
>DAORHX010000578.1:0-2628 GCA_035438245.1 Rubrivivax sp. | reverse complement strand
CCGCACGTGCGGCGGCGCGGGCGCAGGGGCGTTGCTGCTTGCGCTGGCGCTGCTGGCGGGCTGCGCGGCCGACAAGCCCAAGCCCAAGCCGCTGGAGGCGGTGACGCCGAAGATCGCCGGCCGGCAGGTTTGGTCGGCCAAGCTCGACAGCGTGCGTTTCCCGCTGACGGTGGTGGCACGCGACGGCCAGTTCGTCGTCGCCGGCAGCGACGGCACGCTGATGGCGCTGGACGCGCAAAGCGGACGCCAGAACTGGCGGCTGCAGGCGGGCGCGGCGCTGAGCGCCGGGGTCGGCAGCGACGGGCGCTTCCACGCGGTGGTCACCGTCGACAACCGGCTCGTCGTCTTCGACGGCGAACGCGAGGCCTGGCGCGCGCAGCTGAATTCACGCGTCAGCACCGCGCCGCTGGTGGCCGGCGAGCGTGTCTTCGTGATCGGCGTGGACCGGGCCGTGCATGCCTACGATGCGCTGGACGGCAAGCGGCTGTGGTCGCTGCAGCGCCCCGGCGAGGCGCTGACGCTGCTGCACAGCGGCGTGCTCACCGCCTACAAGGACACGCTGGTGGCCGGACAGGGCCCGCGGCTGGCCGGCATCGACCCGACGCGCGGCACGCTGCGCTGGGAGGTGCCGGTGGGCTCGCCGCGCGGCACCAACGAGGTCGAGCGCCTGGCCGATCTGGTCGGCCCGGCGCTGCGCCTGGGCAACCGGCTGTGCGCGCGCTCGTTCCAGGCGGCCGTCGGCTGCGTCGACGGCGACACCGGCCGGCTGCTGTGGTCGCGCAACAGCGGGGGCACGAACGCCATCGGCGGCGACGACGAGGTGGTCGTCGGCGCCGACGCCAGCGACCGCATCGTCGCCTGGAAGACGGCCAACGGCGAGACCGCCTGGACCAGCGAGCGCATGGCGCTGCGCCGCCTGAGCGCGCCGGCGAGCATCGGCCCGACCGTGGTGTTCGGCGACTTCGAAGGCTATGTGCACTTCCTCGACCGCAGGGACGGGCAGGCGCTGCTGCGGCTGGCCACCGATGGCTCGCAGGTGGTGGGCAGGCCGGCGTTGTCGGGCAACACGCTGCTGGTGGTGACGCGCAATGGCGGTCTGTTCGCCTTCCGTCCCGAATAGCACGGCCGCGGTAGCTCGCGCATGAAACCGGTGCTGGCCATCGTCGGGCGGCCGAACGTCGGCAAGTCGACCCTGTTCAACCGGCTGACGCACAGCCGCGACGCCATCGTCGCCGACTTCGCCGGGCTGACGCGCGACCGGCACTACGGCGACGCGCGCTTCGAGGGGCGCGAATTCATCGTCGTCGACACCGGCGGCTTCGAGCCGGCCACCAGCGACGGCATGCTGCGCGAGATGGCCAAGCAGACGCGCCAGGCCGTGGCCGAGGCCGACATCGTGCTGTTCGTGCTCGATGCGCGCGCGGGCCTGAGCGCACAGGACCACGACATCGCGCGTTACCTGCGCAGCACCGCGCGGCGCGTGCTGCTGGCGGTCAACAAGGCCGAGGGCATGAGCGAATCGCCACGGCTGGCCGAGTTCCACGAGCTCGGCCTCGGCGAGCCGCATCCGGTCTCGGCCGCGCACGGGCAGGGCATCCCCAGCCTGCTCGAGGCCGCGTTCGAGGGCCTGCCGCCGCCCGAGCAGGCCGACGAGGCGGATGCCGACAAGCCGATCCGCCTGGCGGTGGCCGGCCGGCCGAACGTCGGCAAGTCGACGCTGATCAACACCTGGCTCGGCGAGGAGCGGCTGGTCGCCTTCGACCAACCCGGCACGACGCGCGACGCGATCCACGTGCCGTTCGACCACCAGGGGCGGCGCTTCGACCTGATCGACACGGCGGGCCTGCGACGCAAGGGCCGGGTGTTCGAGAGCATCGAGAAGTTCTCGGTGGTGAAGACGCTGCAGGCCATCGCCGATGCCAACGTCGTGCTGCTGCTGCTCGACGCGACGCAGGGCGTCACCGACCAGGACGCGCACATCGCCGGCTACATCCTCGAGTCGGGGCGCGCGGTGGTGCTGGCGGTCAACAAGTGGGACGCGGTCGACGCCTACCAGCGCGAACTGCTCGAGCGCTCGATCGTGCAGCGGCTGGCGTTCCTGAAGTTCGCGCCGGTGCAGCGCATCTCGGCGAAGAAGCGCCAGGGGCTGGGGCCGCTATGGAAGGCCATCGCCGAGGCGCATGCGTCGGCGGTGAAGAAGCTGCCGACGCCGGTGCTCACGAGGCTGCTGCTCGACGCCGTGCAGCACCAGGCGCCCAAACGCGCCGGCAACTTCCGGCCGAAGCTGCGTTATGCCCACCAGGGCGGCATGAACCCGCCGATCGTGGTCATCCACGGCAATTCGCTGGAGCACGTGACCGACGCCTACAAGCGCTACCTGGAAGGGCGCTTTCGCGAGCACTTCAAGCTGGTGGGCACGCCATTGCGCATCGAAATGCGCTCGTCGCGGAACCCTTTCGTCGAACGCGGGTCATGAAGCCACCGGCGGGCATGCTGCACTGCGCAACGCCAGGGCGCAGCCTGTGATAAGGTCGCCGGTCCAAGAACTTTCATCACGGAGCATATCGTGAGCAATAAAGGGCAGTTGCTGCAAGACCCGTTCCTGAACCTGCTGCGCAAGGAGCATGT
>DAORHX010000577.1:0-2631 GCA_035438245.1 Rubrivivax sp. | reverse complement strand
CCACCAGCGGCTGCGGGTCGTCGGCCGCACGCAAGGCCACCAGTGTGCAGACGAAGCTGGCACGGCGCTCTCGCGCACCCTGCAAGCGCTGCAGCAGCAGCGCATTGTCGGCGGCATCCTGTACCGCGCGCCGCGCTTCGCGTTCGCCCGCTGGCAAGTCAACCGCCGCATAGTGTGCCGAGATCACGCCCGGCGCACCGCCCAGCGCATCGACGCACAGCCCGGAGTCGTCGGCCAGCGCCGCACCGCCGCTGGCCTGCGCCGCGTGCCGTGCCTTGGCCAGTGCGTTCTCGATGAACGTGGCGTGCGGCTCCTCGGCCTCGGCCACACTCAGCGTCGGCTGCGCCACCAGATCCAGCGGCAGCGGCGCGAACAGCGAGCGCAACTCGGCCAGCTTGCCGGCGTTGTGGGACGCCAGCACCAGGCGCAGGCGGTCGCTCATGTGGCCAGCGCAGAGCGCTGCAAGACCACCAGTTCGCGAATGCCCTTGCCAGCCAGCGCCAGCAACGCGTCCATCTCGGCGCGCGAGAACGGCGCGCCTTCGGCCGTGCCCTGGATCTCGACGAAGCCGCCGCTGCCGGTCATGACCACATTCATGTCGGTGTCGCAGGCGGAGTCCTCGGTGTATTCCAGGTCGAGCAGCGGCACCCCCTGCACGATGCCCACCGAGATGGCGGCCACCGCATCGCGGATTGGCGAGGTCTGGATCCGGCCCTGCGCCAGCAGCCAGCTCACCGCATCCTGCGCCGCGACCCACGCACCGGTGATGGCCGCGGTGCGCGTGCCGCCATCGGCCTGCAGCACGTCGCAGTCGAGGTGGATCGTGCGTTCGCCCAAGGCCTTCAAGTCGAAGACGCTGCGCAGGGAGCGGCCGATCAGGCGCTGGATCTCCTGCGTGCGGCCGCTCTGCTTGCCGCGCGCGGCCTCGCGGTCGCCGCGCGTGTGCGTGGCGCGCGGCAGCATGCCGTACTCCGCCGTGACCCAGCCTTCGCCGCTGCCGCGCTTGTGCGGCGGCACCTTCTCCTCGACCGACGCGGTGCACAGCACCTTGGTGGCACCGAAGGCCACCAGCACCGAACCCTCGGCATGCACGGTGTAGCCGCGGGTCAGCGTGACCGGGCGCAGGGCGTCATGGGCACGATGGGCGGAACGCAGGTAGTCGGTCATTCGAGTCCTCGGCGGAAGGTGGAGAAACGCGGCCGGCGGACGCGGCAGGGCCGGCTCCGCCGGGCTGCTCGCGTCGCCCCGAGGGGCGCAGCCGCTTCGGAGCGGGCCACATCAGTTCCTGCGTTGCGAGGAACGCTGGATCGCTTCGTTGATCTCGCGGATCGAGCGCTCGATCTCGGCGTCGTCCAGTTCGTCGGGCGCGGCGTCGCCGAGCAGGCTGGCCTGGATGGTCGATGCGAACACCTCGTCGCCGAGATTGCGCGTGGACACGCCACCCTGCGCATCGCCGTCCTCGGCGGCCTCCCATTCGACGCACAGCACGGTGACGTTGTCGCTCTTCGGCCCGGCGCTGCGCAGCGCCTGCTCGACCAGTTCGGGCACCGCGTCGGACAGCGGCTGGCGCGACATCTGCTCGCAGATGTCGCTGTCGGCCAGCGCGCCCCACAGGCCGTCGCTGCACAGCAGCACGCGGTCGCCCGGCAGCAGGCGCAGCGGCCCGGCGGTGTCGACCACCGGCTTGCCCGGGCTGCCGAGGCAGGTGAACAGCACGTTGCGGTTCATGCGCTCGCCCAGCGACACGGCAGGCGACAGCGTCTGCTGCAGTTCGGTGTACGAGTGGTCGCGCGTGCGTGCGATCAGCTTGCCGCCACGCACCAGGTACAGCCGCGAATCGCCGCAGTGCGCCCAGTACGCCGCCTGGCCCTGCAGCACGCAGGCGACGATCGTCGTGCGCGGCGTGTCGATCAGCGAACGCTCGGTGGCATAGCGCAGCAGCTGGTGATGGCCGGCGACCATCGCGTCGTGCAGGAAACGCAGCGGATCGGCCAGCGCCGTCTTGGCCTCGCGCTGGAAGCGCGCGGCCAGCGTCTGCAGCGCCAGCTGCGAGGCGACCTCGCCTTCCGGGTGGCCGCCCATGCCGTCGGCCAGCGCGAACAAGCCCGCCTCGCGCGTGTAGCAATAGCCCATGCGGTCTTCGTTCTTCTCGCGGCCGCCCTTGCGGCTGACCTGGTAGACGCTGAACTGCATGCGCGTCTCAGGTCTTCGCGCCGGTCTTCAGGCTCTCGAGCTGCAGCTTCAGCCGCTCGCCGAAGCTCAGCTTGGTGTAGCGCCGCTCGGTTTCGCGCGCCAGCTCCTTCTGCAGCGCGAACACGCTCTGCGGCCGGCTCAGCGGGTCGAGCGACATGCACCATTCGGTGACCTCGATCAGGTTGTCGCTGTAGACATTGCGCAGCCGCGACAGGCTCAAAGCGAGCCGGTCCTTCTCCAGCCGCTGCGGCGCGTCGTTCGGCGGGTAGCCCTGCATGCAGGCGTAGATGCAGGCGCCGATGGCGTAGATGTCGGTCCACGGCCCGAGCGTGCCGTCGCGGCGGTACATCTCGGGCGCGGCGAAGCCCGGCGTGTACATCGGTCGGATGAAGTTGCCTTCCTTGCTCAGCACCTCGCGCGCGGCGCCGAAGTCGAGCA
>DAORHX010000576.1:0-2631 GCA_035438245.1 Rubrivivax sp. | reverse complement strand
AGAAGGGCCGCAACACCGGCGTCGCCACGCGCGGCGCCAAGGTGTCGTTCGGCGAATTCGGCCTGAAGGCCACCGAGCGCGGCCGGCTGACGGCGCGCCAGATCGAAGCCGCGCGTCGCGCCATCTCGCGCCACATCAAGCGTGGCGGCCGCATCTTCATCCGCATCTTCCCGGACAAGCCGATCTCGCAGAAGCCGGCCGAAGTGCGCATGGGCAACGGCAAGGGCAACCCCGAGTACTACGTGGCCGAGATCCAGCCGGGCAAGGTGCTGTACGAGATCAACGGCGTGCCGGAGGCGCTGGCGCGCGAGGCCTTCCTGCTGGCCTCGGCCAAGCTGCCGCTGCGCTGCACCTTCGTCGCCCGCCAGATCGGCGCCTAGGAGAAGTTCGATGAAGACCAGTGAACTGCGCGCCAAGGACGTGGCCGCGCTCGAAAAGGAAGTTGCCGACCTGCTGCGCGCCCACTTCGGCCTGCGCATGCAGAAGGCCACCCAGGCGCTGAGCAACCACGCGTCGCTGCGCAAGACGCGCCGCGACATCGCGCGCGCCAAGACCATCCTCAACGAAAAGAAGAAGGCCGCCCAATGAACGAGCAGACGCAAGCCGCCGCGAAGAACACGCGCACGCTGGTCGGCCAGGTGGTCAGCGACAAGCGCGCCAAGACGATCACCGTGCTCGTCGAGCGCCGCGTCACGCACGAGCTGTACGGCAAGATCGTCGCGCGCTCGCGCAAGTACCATGCACACGACGAGAAGGGCGAATACAAGCTCGGCGACGTCGTCGAGATCGCCGAGAGCCGGCCGATCTCGAAGACCAAGAGCTGGGTCGTCACCCGCCTGGTGAAGAAGGCCGGGCTGGCCTGATCCCTCTTGCCGCCGCGGGCCTTCGGGCCCGATGCCGCATCCAAGGGCCGCAACGCTGGGATACTGGTGTTGGGCCCTTTGTCATTCGAGCCCTTCAACCCCAAGGAGTACGCGATGCTGAAAGTCGGAGACAAGCTGCCCGCCGGCAGCCTGCAGGAATTCATCGAGGTCGAAGGCAACGGCTGCTCGATCGGCCCGAACAGTTTCGACATCGCCAAGGCCACCGCCGGCAAGACGGTGGCCATCTTCGCACTGCCCGGTGCCTACACGCCGACCTGCTCGGCCAAGCACGTGCCCGGCTACGTGGAGAAGGCCGCCGACCTGAAGGCCGCCGGCGTCGACGAGATCTGGTGCGTGTCGGTCAACGACGCCTTCGTCATGGGCGCCTGGGGCCGCGACCAGAAGACCGCCGGCAAGGTGCGCATGATGGCCGACGGCAGTGCCGACTTTGCCAAGGCCACCGGGCTGACGTTGGACCTGACGGCGCGCGGCATGGGTCTGCGCTCGAACCGCTACTCGATGCTGGTCGTCGACGGCGTCGTCAGGGCGCTGAATGTCGAAGGCCCGGGCAAGTTCGAGGTCAGCGACGCCGGCACGCTGCTGACGCAGGCCAAGGCGCTGTAGCGCGGAAGCCCAGGGTGTTCCTCGCCTTTGACAAGCGGGGCGCCTTCAGGTCATAATCGCAGGCTTTTCCGGCGCCAGAGTCTATCGGGTGCCGGTTCTTCCGCCCAGACACGGGCCCAAGACTGACCGGTTGCCACCACCTGCGGTGACGGCGAACGGGAGAAGTTGGGGACACAGCAATGATCCAAATGCAATCGCGGCTCGACGTCGCGGACAACACGGGTGCGAAGTCCGTCATGTGCATCAAGGTGCTCGGCGGCTCGAAGCGACGCTATGCGGGCATCGGCGATGTCATCAAGGTCAGCATCAAGGAAGCCGCGCCGCGCGGTCGCGTGAAGAAGGGCGAGATCTACAGCGCCGTCGTCGTGCGCACCGCCAAGGGCGTGCGCCGCCAGGACGGCTCGCTGATCAAGTTCGACGGCAATGCCGCCGTCCTGCTCAACGCCAAGCTCGAGCCGATCGGCACGCGCATCTTCGGCCCGGTGACGCGCGAGCTGCGCACCGAGCGCTTCATGAAGATCGTGTCGCTGGCGCCCGAAGTGCTCTGAGGACTGCAAGCATGAAGAAGATTCGCAAGGGCGACCAGGTCATCGTCTTGACCGGCCGCGACAAGGGCAAGCGTGGCGCGGTGTCGCGCCGCGTCGACGACGACCGCCTCGAGGTCGAGGGCGTGAACATCGTCAAGAAGCACGTCAAGCCGAACCCGATGAAGGGCACGACCGGCGGGGTGGTCGACAAGACGATGCCGATCCACCAGTCGAACGTGGCGATCTGGAATGCCGCCACCGGCAAGGCCGACCGCGTCGGCATCAAGCTGCTGGACAACGGCGACAAGGTGCGCGTCTACAAGTCCAGCGGCGAGCAGATCAAGGCCTGAGGAAACACATCATGGCGCAACAACAGACCGCCCGGCTGCAGACCTACTACCGCGAGAAGATCGTTCCCGACCTGATGGCCAAGTTCGGCTTCAAGTCGGTGATGCAGGTGCCGCGCCTGCAGAAGATCACGCTGAACATGGGCGTCAGCGAGGCCGTGGCCGACAAGAAGGTGATGGACAACGCCGTCGGCGACCTGACCAAGATCGCCGGACAGAAGCCGGTGGTCACCAAGTCGAAGAAGCCGATCGCCGGCTTCAAGATCCGCG
>DAORHX010000575.1:0-2634 GCA_035438245.1 Rubrivivax sp. | reverse complement strand
GGCCGATCTGCAGCAGGCGCTGCTGCGTGCCTGGCGGCTGCCGGAGATGCTGGTGCGCATCGAGGACGACCGCCATGCCGACACGCCGCAGGTGAAGAACGTGCTGCTGGCGGTGCGTGTCGCACGCCACAGTGCGCGCGGCTGGGATGATGCGGCGCTGGCCGACGACGTGCGCGACATCGCCGATCTGCTCAACCTGGGCGAGACGCTGGCGCGCACGCTGCTGCGCCAGATCGACGGCTGAAGGGCTGCCTCAGACCGCCAGAGAGGACAGCATCGGCAAGGCCGTGCCGCGCGCCTGGTTGACAGCCGCCGCGGCGGCGTCCAGCTCGGCCATCGTGCCGGCATCGATGGGCATGCGCTCGGCACGCGCGCGGCGCGAAGCGCGCTCCGGGTCGCCGGGCATCAGGATCGGCTCCGCTGCATCGCGCAGACGAGCCGACTGCACCCAGTCGACGAATTCCCGCACCTCGGCACCGAAGAGCTGCTGGTCGTGCAGCCGCGCCGGGTCGAAGACCAGCGCCAGCATGTTGTTCCACACCGCGTGCTGGTACTTCAGGTTGTCGGGGCGGGTGGTCTCGCCGCCGGTCAATGCCGCGGCCAGCACCTCGACCACCATCGCCAGCGCATAACCCTTGTGCTGCGCGAAGGGCACCAGCGCGCCGCCGGGCTGGCCGGCGGGCGGGAACAGCACGGCCGGGTCGTCGGTGTAGCCGCCCTGCGCGTCCATCAGCAGCTTGCCCGGCACGCGCTGGCCGCTGTTGTAGGCCACGCGCACCTTGCCCATCGCGATGGCGCTGGTGGCGAAGTCGAGCAGCATCGGCTCGCGGCCCGGCACCGGGATGCCGACGGTGAACGGGTTGGTGACGTAGCGCGCCTGGCTGCCCCGGTACGGCGCGACCACCGGCGTACTCATCGCGTTGACGAAGTGCACCGACACCATGCCGGCGGCCACCGCCTGCTCGGCCCAGTGGCCGATGCGGCCGATGTGGTGCGCGTTCTTCAGGCCCAGCACGCACACGCCGTGCGTCTGCGCGCGTGCGATCGCCAGGTTCATCGCCTCGAAGGCCAGGCTCTGGCCCATGCCGCGCCGCGCATCCAGGCTGAGCATCGCGCCGCTGTCGCTGGTGACGGCGACGTGCTGGTTCAGCTGCAGCTCGCCGGCCAGCCAGCTCTTCACGTAGCGCGGGACCATGCCCACGCCGTGCGAATCGTGGCCCGCCAGGTTGGCGCCGACCAGGTGGTCGGCGGTGAGCCGCGCTTCGTCCGCGCTGCAGCCTGCGGCCAGCCAGAGGTCGACGACCCAGCGCTGCAGCGCCGGCGTGGGGAGGAGGCGGTAGTCCATGCGCGGCATTGTGCCGTCGCCGCGGCGGCGTTGCTCAGGGTTGAACCCCGGCCGCGCGCAGCACGCGCTCGCGCAGCCAGCGGTGTGCCGGCTCGGCGTCGCGCCGCATGTGCCACAGCATGCTGACCTGGATCGCGCCCAGGTCGAACGGCAGCTCGCGTGCGAGCAGCGCGTGCTGGTGTCCGGTCGCCGGCAGGAAGGCCA
The DNA here is from genome assembly GCA_035438245.1 of Rubrivivax sp. GTDB lineage: Bacteria > Pseudomonadota > Gammaproteobacteria > Burkholderiales > Burkholderiaceae_C > Rubrivivax. The sequence goes on along the minus strand of DAORHX010000575.1, from coordinate 1,085 downwards.
GCGGCAGCACGGCCAGCAGGTCCGATTGCGTCACCACCTGGCCGGCGGTGTAGAACTGGTTGACGCTCATCACCACGCGGCGCTGCCGGCCGAGTGCGGTCAGCGCCTGGTCGACGTAGCCGAGCGCGCGGCCGGTGCTGCTGGCCAGCAGGTGGTGTGCATCGCAGTAGGCGTCCAGCGTCAGCGGCCGATCGGCCAGCGGGTGGCCGTGGCGCATCACGCAGACATGGCGCGTGTCGTACAGCCGCGCCTGGCGCAGCGCCGCGTCGCGCCCGGCGGCGAGCAGCGCGGTGACGGTGTCCGGGAAGTGGCCGATCGCCAGGTCGACCTCGGCCTGCTGGATCAGCCGCTGTGGGTCGGAGGTGGTCAGCGGCAGCACGCGCAGGTTGCACAGCGCCCGTTCGCGCTCGATCTCCGCCACCAGCGCCGGCGCCAGCAGGGCGGCCGTGGCGTCGGTCATCGCCAGCCTGAAGGTCACGGCCTGCGTCTGCGGATCGAACGCGCCCGGCGCCAGCGCCTGCTGCAACGCGCCCAGCGCGGCGCGGACCTGTGGCCACAGCGCCTGCGCCTTCGGCGTCGGCGTCATGCCGAAAGCGTTTCGTACGAACAACGCTTCGCCGACGGCCTCGTGCAAACGCTTCAAGGCATGACTCGCAGCTGGCTGAGTGATCGCTAACACCTCGGCAGCGCGAGTCAGGCTGCCCTCGGACATCAACGCATCGAAGACGCGCAGCAGGTTCAGGTCGAGTGTGCGGAAGTTCATTGCCGAGCAAGATATACGATCTACGCATATCTTACATACGTAGTTTTCATTTGCACAATATAGGGGTTAACCCGATATTCGATGCACCGGCGACCCCGCTGGTGCACCACCCACAAGGTGGAAGAAAGGATGAAATGACGGCGATCAGAAGTTTTCCGGACGCTCCGCTGGTCCGGCACACGCCCCCCTCGCTGGGCGTGCCGCTGCAGGCGTGGGCCCGCAGCGTGTGGGACGCGCTGCACCGCGTCGGCCAGCGGCGTGCGGCCGAGCACCTGCTGGCGCTGGCCGAGCGCCGCGAGCTGACCGAACCGGCGCTGTCGCG
>DAORHX010000574.1:0-2637 GCA_035438245.1 Rubrivivax sp. | reverse complement strand
CCATGGGCTCGGCGCCGCGATCGGTGGCGTCGGCGTCGGCGTGCGCGGCGGACACATGCTGCAGCCGCGCCGCACCCGTGCCGTGCGTATCGCCCACCGCCGTGGTGGCCGCGCGTGCGGCGTGATTCGGGCCGCAGGAGACCGTGGTCGCTGCCAGGGCGCCCTGCACGGGCAGCGCGAGCACCAGCAGCCAGATCAGCAGCGCACGAATCATCGTTGCAGTCTACCCTCGGTCCCGTGCGTCCGATCGTGCATCCGCATCCGCATCCGCATCCGCATCCGCCGACTGCGGCATCGACGCGCGCAACTCGGCCAGCTCGGCATGCACCAGTCGCAGCTGCTGGTGCAGTTCGTCGAGGATCTCGCGCTCGATGTGGCGTTCCTCGCTGGCGATCCAGGCCGAGGCGATGGCTGCGGCCACCAGCGTGATCGCGCCGACGCCGAGGAAGACGACGAACACCGCGAAGATCTTCGACGCCGGCGTGGTCGGCACCGAATCGCCGTAGCCGACCGTGGCGGCGGTGGTGAAGGCCAGCCATAGCGCGTCGCCGAAGGTCGGCGTGGTCGGCTCCAGCCACCAGAACCCCAGCCCGCACAGCGCCAGCACCAGCAGCGCGGCGATCAGCCGGTACAGCGTGCCGCCGCGCGTGATCACGTAGTGCGCGGCCCAGAACATGCGCGCCATCGTGAAGAAGCCGACCACCACGCGCAGCCACAGCGCCGGCGGCGACGACGCGCTCGGCGGCAGTGTCGACGCCACCAGCAGCCCGGCACACAGCAGCAGGTCGAAGAAGTTGGCGCGCAGGTGCGCCACCAGGTGGCCGCTGCGCCAGCCGACGTGCAGCAGCGCCGCGGCCATCGTCAGCGACGCCAGCACGTAGCTGAGCACGGCGACCAGCGGCGGCGCCGGATCGATCAGCTCGACATAGAAGGACGGCACGGTGCTCAGCAGCACCAGCATCGTCGGCCAGCGCCACAGCCGTTCCACCTGGCGCGCGCGCGACGGCGCCTGCGCGGTGAAGACGGTGGTCAGCCCGGCCTGCTCGGTGTCCAGCGGCACGGCCAGCAGGCCGCGCGGGGACTTGCGGCGGTTCATGCCCGCTCAGGGCTTGTGCAGCCAGGCCTGCGCCAGTCGCACCCAGTAGGTGGCGCCGGTGCTCAGCACGCGGTCGTTGAAGTCGTAGCCCGGGTTGTGCACCATGCAGCCGCCTTGTGCGCCTTCGCCGTTGCCGATGTTGACGTAGCAGCCCGGCACCTTCTGCAGGAAGAAGGCGAAGTCCTCGCTGGCCGTCACCGGCTCGGCAGCGGCGAGCAGGCCGTCGTCGCCGAGCCAGTCGCGGATCACGCGCTGGCAGAACGAGGTCTCGGCGGCGTGGTTGTTCAGCACCGGATAGCGGCGGATGTAGTCGACCTCGGCCGTCGCGCCGTAGACGGCGGCCTGCGCGCGCGCGATCTCGCCGATGCGCCTTTCCAGCAGGTCGCGCACCTCGGGGCGGAAGGCGCGCACCGTCAGGCGCAACTCGGCCTCGCCGGGGATGACGTTCGGCGCATCGCCGGCGAGGAAGGCGCCGACGCTGATGATGCCGGCATGCAGCGGCGGCACGTTGCGCGAGACGATGGTCTGCAGCGCCATGACGATGCTGGCGCCGGCAACCACCGGGTCCACCGCCGACTGCGGCATCGCGCCGTGGCCGCCGGTGCCCCTGACCTTGATGATGCAGGTGTCGCCGCTGGCCATCGCATAGCCCGGCACGGCGGCGAACTTGCCGGCGGGCGCACCCGGCATGTTGTGCATGCCGAACATCGCGTCGCAGGGGAAGAGTTCGAAGAAGCCGTCCTCGATCATCTTGCGCGCGCCGGCCAGCCCTTCCTCGGCCGGCTGGAACACCAGGTGCAGGTGGCCGTCGAAATTGCGCGTCGCCGCCAGGTGGCGCGCCGCCGACAGCAGCATCGCGGTGTGGCCGTCGTGGCCGCAGGCGTGCATCTTGCCGAAGACCTTGCTGGCCCAGGGCTTGCCGCTGGTCTCGGCGATCGGCAGCGCGTCCATGTCGGCGCGCAGGCCGATGCGGCGTGCCGACGTGCCGGCGCGCAGCGTGCCGACGACGCCGGTGCCGCCCAGGCCGCGATGCACCTCGTAGCCCCAGCGTGTCAGCCGCTCGGCCACCAGGTCGGAGGTGGCGTGTTCCTCGTAGGCCAGTTCGGGGTTCTGGTGGATGCGACGGCGGATCTCCACCATCTCGGCCTCGTGGGCGCGGATCTCGTCCAGCGCGGGCAGGCTCAGCGGTGCGTTCATGCGGCGGCTCGGTGGGGTGGGGGAAGGCCCATTCTGGGCCATGGCCGGCGCTGCAAGAATCGCCGCATGCAAACCGCTCCTTCGTCGCGCTGGCAGTTCTGGATCGACCGCGGCGGCACCTTCACCGATATCGTCGGCCGCGCGCCGGACGGCGCGCTGCACACGCTGAAGCTGCTCAGCGAGAACCCCGAGGCCTATGCCGACGCCGCGGTCGAGGGCATGCGCCGGCTGCTCGGTTCGAGCGCCACCGAGCCGATCACGCCCGAGCGCGTCGAGTGCGTGAAGATGGGCACCACGGTGGCCACCAACGCGCTGCTCGAACGCAAGGGCGAACGCACGCTGCT
>DAORHX010000573.1:0-2639 GCA_035438245.1 Rubrivivax sp. | reverse complement strand
CTTCGAGGATGCGGCCGATGGTCTGCGTCGACAGCACGTTGATCGGCATGCCGACGAGAGCCAGCGCCAGGATCGGCCTGCCGCCCATCGCGTAGACGTCGCTCAGCGCGTTGGTCGCGGCGATGCGGCCGAAGTCTTCGGGCACGTCGACGATCGGCATGAAGAAGTCGGTGGTCGCGACCAGCGCCTGGCTGTCGTTGAGCTGGTAGACCGCGGCGTCGTCCGAAGTCTCGATGCCGACCAGCAGCTCGGGCGGCAGCGGCATCGCCGCGCCGCTGCCGCGCAGGATCTCCGAAAGCACGCCAGGGGCGATCTTGCAGCCGCAGCCGCCGCCGTGCGACAGCGAGGTCAGCTTGGGTTCGGTGTTCGTGTCCATCAGACGATGCGCTCGCCGGGGTGGGTGATCTTGCGCATCGGCTCGAAGCGTTCGCTCTTCGCCATCAGCGGGTGCACTGCGTCGCCGCCGTCCCAGCGCGGGTCGTCGATGCCCTCGAACACCTCGTGCAGCCGCTGCCCCCAGGTGCTGCGGATCATGCGGAAGTACGGGTTGTGCTCGTCGATGCACACCAGGTGGTCGCTGCTGAATTCGCCCTCTCGGTAGACCAGCAGGTCCAGCGGCAGGCCCACCGACAGGTTCGATTTAAGCGTCGAGTCCATCGACACCAGCGCGCACTTGGCGGCTTCGTCCAGCGGCGTGGACGGCGTCAGCACGCGGTCGAGGATCGGCTTGCCGTACTTGCTTTCGCCCACCTGGTAGAAGCAGGTCTCGCGCGTGGCCTCGATGAAGTTGCCGGCCGAATAGACCATGAACAGGCGCATCGCTTCGCCCTTGATCTGGCCGCCGAAGATCATGCTGGCGTTGAAGTCCACGCCCGCGGCCTTCAGCGAGGGCCCGTCCTGCTCGTAGACGCGGCGCACCGCGCTGCCGAGCACGCGTGCGGCATCGAACATGCTGGCCGCGTTCCAGATCGTCAGCGGCTCCTGGTCGGTGCCGCGGTCGAGCTTCTCCACCTGCAGGATCTCGCGCACCGACTGCGACACGCTCAGGTTGCCGGCCGACAGCATGACCATGAAGCGGTCGCCGGGCCGCTCGTAGATCATCATCTTGCGGTAGGTGCTGATGTGGTCCAGCCCGGCGTTGGTGCGCGAATCGGACATGAACACCAGCCCGGCGTCCAGCTTGATGCCGACACAGTAGGTCATGCGCTTTGCTCTTTCTGCAGTTTCTTCAGCCGGTACAGCGCGTCCAGCGCTTCCCGGGGCGTGAGGCTATCAGGGTCGATCGCCACCAGCGCGGTGTCGACCGCCGAAGCGCAAGCTGCGGCAGCGGCCGGCGGCGCGGCGAACAGGTCGACCTGCGCATCGCCGGCATGCTGCAGCGCTTCCAGGGCCTCCAGCGTGTGCCGCGCCTGGCGCACCAGCGATGCCGGCATGCCCGCCAGCCGCGCCACCTGCACGCCGTAGCTGCGGCTGGCCGGCCCGGGTTCGAGCTGGTGCAGGAAGACGATCTGCTCGCCGCTTTCCACGGCGGACACGTGCAGGTTCAGCGCCTGCCCATGCCTGGCGGGGAATTCGGTCAGCTCGAAGTAGTGCGTCGCGAACAGCGTGAAGCTGCGGTTGCGGTCGTGCAGGTGGCCGGCGATGGCCGACGCCAGCGCCAGGCCGTCGAAGGTGCTGGTGCCGCGGCCGATCTCGTCCATCAGCACCAGGCTGTGCGGTGTGGCGCCGTGCAGGATCTGCGCGGCCTCGGTCATCTCCAGCATGAAGGTGGACTGCGCGTTGGCCAGGTCGTCGGCGGCGCCGATGCGGGTGTGGATGGCGTCGATCGGTCCCAGGCGGCAGCTCGCCGCGGGGACGAAGGAGCCCACCGCCGCCAGCAGCACGATCAGCGCCACCTGGCGCATGAAGGTGCTCTTTCCGCCCATGTTCGGGCCGGTGATGATCAGCATCCTGGTCTTCGCGTCGAGCCGGCAATGGTTGGCGATGAACTCGCCGGCGCCGGTTTCGCGCAGCCGCATCTCCACTACCGGATGACGCCCGGCCTCGATGTCCAGGCAGGGGTGCGGCACGAACTGCGGCCGGCACCAGTCCAGCGTCGCCGCGCGCTCGGCCAGCGCGGCCAGCGCGTCCAGCGCGGCCAGCGACTCGGCCAGTGCCGACAGCGCGGCCAGGTGCGGCTGCAGCGCATCGAGCAGCTGGTCATAGAGCCCCCTCTCGCGCGCCAGCGCCCGCTCGGCGGCGGACAGCGCCTTGTCCTCGAAGGCCTTCAGCTCCGGCGTGATGAAGCGCTCGGCATTCTTCAGCGTCTGCCGGCGCTGGTAGTCGGCCGGCACGCGGTCCAGGTTCGACGCCGTGACCTCGATGTAGAAGCCGTGCACCTTGTTGTATTGCACGCGCAGGTTGGCGATGCCGCTGCGCGCGCGCTCGCGCTGTTCCAGCTGCAGCAGGAAGTCGTCGCAGCTCTGGCTGATGGCGCGCAGCTCGTCCAGCTCGGCGTCGACGCCGGTGGCGATGACGCCGCCATCGCGCAGCTGCACGGCGGGTTCGTCGGCGATGGCCTGCAGCGCGTCGGCGATGTCGGGGGAGGGCGCCAGCGCGCCGTGCAGCTGCGCCAGCAGCGTGCTGCCGCGGGGCGCGGC
>DAORHX010000572.1:0-2641 GCA_035438245.1 Rubrivivax sp. | reverse complement strand
CCGCGCCAGCGCTTGCTCAGCAGCCGATCACCGGCACTGAACTGCCGGATTTAGGCTGACTTGCCGCATCTGTCCGAACGCAGCGCCCGCCAGGGCGCGGAGTGAGTTATGCGGCACGACCCCGGCGCGAGCACCACAGCGTAGTCGGCCCAACGGGCCGACCGCCGCAGCATGAGCCCCTGGCGGGTGCCGCCTGCCGCGCCGTGCCGAACGCGATGAACTCGGCCGTTTGAATTCGGCGGCTTTGCGCCGCGAGGCGCCCGATCCCCGCGGCCTGCGATCGCGGGAGGGGCGTGCCCTTCAGCGCTGCCGCACGTACTGCCCTGGCGCGTCATCGAGCGGCTTGTAGCCCTTGGCCGCGCTGCCGATCGCCGGCGGCTTGGTCTTCGCGCCCGAATGCGCGACCAGCCACTGCTGCCACGCCGGCCACCACGAGCCGGGGTGCTGCGTCGCGGCCTGCAGCCAGTCGTCCGGAGCCAGGTGCGGATCGGCCAGGCGGCGCGTGCGCAGCCGGTAGTGGCGCTTCGGGTGCACCGGCCCGGCGACGATGCCGGCGTTGTGGCCGCCGCTGGTCAGCAGGAAGGTCAGGTCGTCCGAGCGCACCAGGTTGTCGACCTTGTAGACCGATTGCCACGGCGCGACATGGTCGGTCTCGGTGCCGACGACGAACATCGGCAAGCCGATGTCCGACAGGCGGATCAGCTTGCCGTCCACCGGGAAGCGGTTGGTCGCCAGCTCGTTGTCCAGGTACAGCCGGTACAGGTACTCGGTGTGCATGCGCCAGGGCATGCGCGTGCCGTCGGCGTTCCAGGCCATCAGGTCGATCATGCGATCGCGCCGGCCCTTCAGGTACTGGTTGACGATCGGCTGCCACAGCAGGTCCTGCGCGCGCAGCAGCGCGAACGCGCCGCCCATCTGCTTGCTCTCCAGCACGCCCTTACGGTGCATCGTCGCTTCGAGCATCGCCAGCTGGCTCGGGTTGATGAAGAACGCCAGCTCGCCAGGCTCGGAGAAGTCGGTCTGCGCAGCGAACATCGTCATCGACGCCAGCCGCGCATCGCGCTCGCGCGCCAGCGCCGCCGCACCGATGGCCAGCAGCGTGCCGCCGATGCAGTAGCCGACCGCGTGCACCTTGTGCTTCGGCACGATCGCGCTGACGGCGTCGAGCGCCGCGCGGAAGCCCTTGGTGACGTAGTCGTCCATGCCGAGCTCGCGGTCGCTCTCGCCGGGGTTCTTCCACGACACCATGAACACCGTGTGCCCCTGGTCGACCAGGTACTTGACCAGCGAATTGCGCGGGCTCAGGTCGAGGATGTAGTACTTCATGATCCACGCCGGCACGATGAGGATCGGCTCGGCGTGAACCTCCTTGGTCGTCGGCGTGTACTGGATCAGCTCGATCAGCTCGTTGCGCAGCACCACCTTGCCCGGCGTCACGGCAACGCTCTTGCCGACCTCGAACTCCTCGGTGCCGGCCGGCGGGCTGCCGTCGAGCACGCGCTGCAGGTCCTCGGCCCAGTGCTGCATGCCGCGCACCAGGTTCTGCCCCTGCTCGTCGCGCGTCTGCGCCAGCAACTCGGGGTTCGACACCAGCCAGTTCGACGGCGAGCTGGCGTCCAGCATCATGCGCAGCGCGAACTCGAGCAGTTGCGCGTGATAGTCGGTGACGCCGCCGACGTCGTGCACCGCGTCGTTCAGCAGCGCCTTGTTGTTCTGGTAGGCGCGCGCATAGACGTTGAACGGAAACTGCGCCCAGTCCGGCGCGGCGAAGCGCCGGTCGGCGGCGTCGCCCAGCCCTTCGCTCGGCGCCAGCGGCGCTGCGCCGAGCGCACGCAGCGCGAAGGCCCAGGTGTCCTGCGCGCGCTCCAGCGCCTGGCGCTGCAGCTCGCGCTGCCGCGCCGGCGAAAGCGCCAGGTGCGTCGCCCAGTCGGCCCAGGCGTTGGTGAAGGCGGTCGGCGCCAAGCCCGCGGTCATGCGCGCCAGTTGGGCGCGGAACTCGCGGTCGAAGTCACGCGGGCCCGGGCTGCTGTCTTGTCTCAGGTTCATGACGGCCACTTCTGTGGGTGGTTGGAACGAGGCGGCAACGTACCGCCGACAGCCCGATTCTGAGGCATCGAGGCCCATCGAACCCCATCGACGACGGCCGGCAAATGATCGCGGACGCGCAGCCGGTCACGGCCTGCGCACAGTCGCCAGGCGCGCCGCCTGACAGCTATCGATCGCCGAGCATGCCGAAGCGAGCGCCGTTGCGCCCGAGCCACGACACCGCGTCGCGGCGGCTGTCGACGACGCCCGCGATGCGCACGCAGCGCCCGTCGAAAACGAACATCACGCGCCACGGCCGAACGACCAGCTCGCGTATCTCCAGCTCCCGCACGAGCCCGGCCAGATCGGACAGTGCCGCCAGTTCCGGCACCCGGCGGCAGCGCTGCGGGTGATGGTCCAGCGAAGACGCTGCCGCCAGCCACCGCTGCGCTGCCGTGCCGCTCGTGCTCGTCGAGCCGATCGAGACCGGCGCTCAGCTTCGCCGCGGGACCCGCGCCACCTGCCGTCGCGCCCCGCCACCTCGGTCGGCGCAACCAGCACCCGGCTGCCGAGACGCTGCACCGGGCTCGCACTGCGCGCCGCATCGCTCACCGAT
>DAORHX010000571.1:0-2642 GCA_035438245.1 Rubrivivax sp. | reverse complement strand
GGCCGGCCTGCGCCTGCCGGTGCTGGCCTATGTCGCCTGCCTGGCCGCGATGGCGGCGCAGGCCGCCGTGGTCGCGCTGCAGTCGCGCGGTACGCCGCGGCAACGCGGCGGCCTGTGGCTGGGCATCGGCGGTGCGTTGTTCCTGTGTTCGGATGCGCTGCTGGCCGCCAACCGCTTTGCCGCGCCGCTGCCGCTGTCGGGCCTGTGGATCCTGCTCAGCTACTGGCTGGCGCAGTGGTGCATCGCGTCCTGGCTCGACGCGCGGGCGGCGTCCTAGCTCAACGCGCCCGCGCCGACGACCAGGATCAGCACCGCAGCGGCGGCGCACATCAGCAAGCGGCCGAGCGCACCGTCGCGCTGCTGCTCGGCCAGCAGCAGCGCCACCGGGTCGGGCCGGGGCAGGCCGGTGCCGACCGCCTCGACCAGCGAAGGTGACCACAGGCGGGTGTCGTCGGGAGTCTGGGCATTGATGGTGAGGGCCTTCATGACGGTGTGTGCGCGGCGGTGACGGGGTGGCCTGATCTTCGGCAGGGCGGCCGCGTGCGTCACCGCGGCGCGCGCCGTCAGGCTGCCGCAGCGTGACGGAATGCCGCGGCAGCCGGCACGTTGCATTTGCACACGCGCCGCGGCCTCACTTCGCCGCAGCGGGCCGCAGCAGCACCAGCGACAACGACACGCCGCAGCACAGCATCGCCGCCCACTGCAGCGGCCCGAGCGGCTCGCCGTGCACCACGGCGCCGGAGACCATCGCCACCATCGGCACCATGATCGACGACAGCCCGGCGACGTTGACCGGCAGCATGCCGACGATCGAGAACCAGGCGACGTTGCCGACGCTCATCGGCACCAGCGCGATGTAGGCGACGACGGTGATCGTCTGCCACGACGGCATGAACCAGCGGCCGTCGCCGAACCACAGCGCGCCGGCCGTCGTCGGCAGGGCGGTGATCAGCAGCTGCCAACCGGTGAGCACGGTGGCCGGCACGGCGAGCCGGCCATGCTTGAGGATCAGCGAGCCGATGGCCCAGCCGAGCCCCGCCGACAGCCCCAGCGCGAAACCCAGCGGCGCGCGGGCATAGGCCTCAAGCCCGGGCACCATCAGCAGCAGCACCGCGGCCGCGCCGAACAGCAGGCCGAGCAGCATGCGCGCGCTGAAGCGCTCGCCGAGCACCAGCGCGCCGATCAGCGCCGACCACAGCGGCATCGTGAAGCCGAGCACCGCCGACTGGCCCGACGGGATGAGGATCGCCGAGTAGGTGCTGGCGATGTTCCAGTACACCAGGTAGAAGCAGGTGGCGACGACGACGGTCGGCCAGTGCCGGCGCGGAATCACCAGCGACTGCCCGCGCGCGCGAGCGACGGCGAGCAGCGTCACGCCGGCCAGCGTGACGGCGACTGCGCGGAAGGTCCACACCGAGATCTCGCGCACCGCGAAGGCGAACAGCGGCCAGTTGGTGCCCCACACCAGCGTCAGCACGACCAGCAGCACGACGGCACGGCGCGGGATGGCGGGGTCACTCATCGGGCGAGGCTACCGCAAGCGCCGCTGGGGGGCGCTTCAGGCAAACTCGACGCTTCGCCGCAAGCCCCGCGGCGCCAGACAAGGACTGCTTTTCATGGGACCGTTGAAAGGACTGCGCGTCATCGAACTGGCCGGCATCGGCCCCGGCCCCTTCTGCGCGATGCTGCTGGCCGACATGGGCGCCGACGTCGTGCGCGTCGACCGCACCGAAGCCAGCGAGCTGGGCGTGCCGATGGACAAGCGCTACGACGTCAACGGCCGCAACCGGCGCTCGGTGGCGCTGGACCTGAAGTCGGCCGCCGGGCGTGACGCGGTCAAGCGGCTGGTGGCCGGCGCCGACGTGCTGATCGAGGGCTTCCGCCCCGGCGTGGCCGAACGGCTGGGCCTGGGCCCGGCCGACTGCCACGCCATCAACCCGCGCCTGGTCTACGGCCGCATGACCGGCTTCGGCCAGAGCGGCCCGCTGGCGCAGGCCGCCGGCCACGACCTGAACTACATCGCGCTGACCGGCGCGCTGCACGCCATCGGCCCCACCGGGGGCAAACCGGTGCCGCCGCTGAACCTGGTCGGCGACTACGGTGGCGGCGCGCTGTATCTGGCGATGGGCCTGCTGGCGGCGCTGCACGAGCGCCAGGGCTCGGGTCGCGGCCAGGTGGTGGACGCGGCGATGGTCGACGGTGCGGCGTCGCTGGCCTCGATCTTCTACGGCATGACGGCCAGCGGCCGCTGGAACGACCAGCGCGGCAACAACCTGCTCGACGGCGGCGCGCCCTTCTACGACACCTACGAGACGGCCGACGGCAAGTACGTGTCGATCGGCGCCATCGAGCCGAAGTTCTTCGCCGAGATGGCAGAGCGCATCGGCCTGGACCGGCGCTTCGTCAAGGGCCAGTACGACCGCACGCTGTGGCCCGAGATGCGCGCCGAGATGCAGCGCCTGCTGCGCGGCAGGACGCGCGACGCCTGGAGCGCGCTGCTCGAAGGCAGCGACGCCTGCTTCGCGCCGGTGCTGAGCATCGAAGAGGCACCGCGCCATGCGCATGCGCAGGCGCGCCGGGCCTTCGTCGAGGTCGACGGCGTGGTGCAGCCCGGCCCGGCGCCGCGCTTCGACCGCAGCACG
>DAORHX010000570.1:0-2652 GCA_035438245.1 Rubrivivax sp. | reverse complement strand
CCCGGCACAGGCCGCCGCGCTGCGCGCCTACGTCGAACAGGAGGTCGCCGCGTCGCTGCGCGCGCTCGGCTTCGACTGCCGTGTGTTCGACAACCCGCTGGCCGGCACCGGCTGCGGCCCGTTGCTGATCGCCACGCGCCACGAAGACGACGCGCTGCCAACCGTGCTGATGTACGGCCACGGCGACGTGGTGCGCGGGCAGGATGCGTCGTGGACACGCGGCCAGGGCCCGTGGACGCTGGCCGACGACGGCGAGCGCTTCTACGGCCGCGGCACGGCCGACAACAAGGGCCAGCACAGCATCAACATCGCCGCGCTGGCGCTGGTGCTGGCGGCACGCGGCGGCAGGCTCGGCTTCAACGTCGTCTGGCTGATCGAAACCGGCGAGGAAACCGGCTCGCCCGGGCTGGCCGAGTTCTGCGCGCAGCAGCGCCAGCGGCTCGCCGCCGACGCCCTGATCGCCTCCGACGGCCCGCGGCTGCGTGCCGACTTGCCGACGCTGTTCCTCGGCACGCGTGGCGTCGCCAACTTCGACCTGAAGCTGAAGCTGCGCGACGGCGCGCACCACTCGGGCAACTGGGGCGGGCTGCTGCGCAACCCGGGCACGGTGATGGCCGCGGCCATCGCCAGCCTGGTCGACGGGCACGGCCGCATCCTCGTGCCGGGCCTGCGCCCGCCGCCGGTGCCCGCCAACGTGCGCAGCGCGCTCGCCGGGCTGCAGGTCGGCGGCGGCCCCGACGACCCGGCCATCGACGCCGACTGGGGCGAGCCGGGGCTGACGCCGATCGAGCGCGTGCTCGCCTGGAATGCGCTGGAGGTGCTGGCGATGCGCACCGGCAACCCCGACTTCCCGGTCAACGCCATTCCGGCACACGCGCAGGCGCATCTGCAGCTGCGCTTCGTCGTCGGCACCGATGTCGCGCGCTTGCGCGAACACGTGCAGTCGCATCTGCAGGCGCAGGGCTTCGGCGCCGTCGAGGTGGGCGAGCCGTTGGTGATGCAGGCGACGCGGCTGGACCCGGACAACGCCTGGGTGCGCTTTGCGCTGCGCTCGATCGAGCGCAGCACCGGCATCGCGCCGGCGCTGCTGCCGAACCTGGGTGGCTCGCTGCCGAACGACGTCTTCGCCGACGGCCTGGGCTTGCCGACCATCTGGGTGCCGCACAGCTACCCGGCGTGTTCGCAGCACGCGCCGGACGAGCACCTGTTGAAGCCGGTGGCGCGGCAGGCGCTGCAGCTGATGACCGGGCTGTTCTGGGACCTGGGCGAGCAGGCCGGCAGCCTGCCGCGGCGGCACTGATCAGCGCAGCGGCGGAAACGCCAGGCGCATGCCGTCGCGCGCGCTGGCGGCGAACAGCCAGTCGGCCACCGCCTCCTCGCGCTGCACGATGGTGTCGAGGAACTCGTCGGCGCCGTGCATCGCGCGGAAGGTATCGAAGCCGTTCTCCAGGAAGCCCTGCAGCTCGGCCAGCCCGGCCAGCCGGGCCGGGCCGCGCATCAGCCGCAGGCTGTGGCGCAGCAGCGGGTTGCGCGTGTAGACGTCCAGCGCATCGGCCACGCGGCGCATCAGCATGATCTGCTGGCGGCGATCGCCGGGCCGGCCGACAGCCTGCCAGGCCGCGATGTAGCTGCCCAGGTCGACGGGCACCGCCGGCACGATGCGCCCCATCTCGGTGTCCAGCACCTCCGACAGCGCGTGCAGTTCGCCGAGCGTCTGCACGGTCAGCACCACCTCGTGCGGGAACAGCCGCACCAGCGCCGGCACCACGCGCCGGAACTGCGTGTCGCGGCGCGTGAAGTCCTCGGGGCCGTACAGGTCCTCGAGAAAGAAGTTGGTCGCGCCGGCATAGCGTGCCTGGGCCAGCAGGTCGGCATAGGTGTGCTGGAAGCGCTCGTGCTGGTAGTGCTTGACGGCCAGCACGCGTTCGGCCAGGCCCGCGTCGGCGGCGCGCAGCGCACGCTGCGCGTCGACCTCGTCCAGCCGCTGAAGGATCGCCTGCGCCTGCGCGTTCATGGCCCTGAAGCGTAGCAACTGCCGCGCGCGCGGCGTAGAGGCGAAGCTCCAATGACCCCCGGCACAGTCACCGGAAAATGGGCCGATGAAGATCGCTCGGGCGCTGCAGGCCATGACCGTGTTGCTGGGGCTGTGGGCGGTGCTCGGCCTGCTCGGCTGGCTCTGGGGCGCCGCCGCGTGGCTGCTGCTGGGCATGCTGCTGCTGGCCTTGCTGCACGTGCCGCTGATGGCGCTGGAGTTCGCGCTGCTGCGCCGCATCGGCCGCGACGATCCGGCGCCGCGGCCGAGCGCAGCGGAACTGCTGCGCGCCTGGGCGGCCGAGGTCACCGGCGCCGTGCGCACCTTCGCCTGGGAGTTGCCGTGGCGCTGGCGCCGCTTCGACGACTTCGTGCCCGCCGATCCGGCGGGGCGGCGCGGGCTGGTGCTGGTGCACGGCTTCGTCTGCAACCGCGGCATCTGGAACGCGTGGTGGCCGCGGCTGCGCGCCGCCGGCGTGCCCTGCATCGCCGTCAACCTGGAGCCGGTGTTCGGTTCGATCGACGACTACGTGCCGGCGATCGACGCGGCGGTGCGGCGGCTCGGCAGCGCCACCGCCATGCCGCCGCTGCTGGTGGCGCACAGCATGGGCGGGCTGGCGG
>DAORHX010000569.1:0-2655 GCA_035438245.1 Rubrivivax sp. | reverse complement strand
TCATCGGCATCGACCTCGGCACCACGAACTCGTGCGTGTCGGTCATGGAAGGCAACGCCACCCGCGTCATCGAAAACAGTGAAGGCGCGCGCACCACGCCGTCGATCGTCGCCTATCAGGAAGACGGCGAGATCCTGGTCGGCGCGAGCGCCAAGCGCCAGGCCGTCACCAACCCGAAGAACACGCTGTACGCGGTGAAGCGCCTGATCGGCCGCAAGTTCACCGAGAAGGAAGTGCAGAAGGACATCGACCTGATGCCCTTCAAGATCGCGGCCGCCGACAACGGCGACGCCTGGGTCGAGGTGCGCGGCAAGAAGCTGGCGCCGCCGCAGGTCAGCGCCGAGGTGCTGCGCAAGATGAAGAAGACCGCCGAGGACTACCTGGGCGAGGAAGTCACCGAGGCGGTGATCACCGTGCCGGCCTACTTCAACGACAGCCAGCGCCAGGCCACCAAGGACGCCGGCCGCATCGCCGGGCTGGACGTCAAGCGCATCATCAACGAGCCGACCGCGGCCGCGCTGGCCTTCGGCCTGGACAAGCACGGCAAGGGCGACCGCAAGATCGCCGTCTACGACCTGGGCGGCGGCACCTTCGACATCAGCATCATCGAGATCGCCGATGTCGACGGCGAGATGCAGTTCGAGGTGCTGTCGACCAACGGCGACACTTTCCTGGGCGGCGAGGACTTCGACCAGCGTGTCATCGACTACATCGTCACCGAGTTCAAGAAGGAACAAGGCGTCGACCTGACCAAGGACGTGCTCGCGCTGCAACGGCTGAAGGAAGCGGCCGAGAAGGCGAAGATCGAGCTGTCCAACAGCACGCAGACCGACGTCAACCTGCCGTACATCACGGCCGATGCCTCGGGGCCGAAGCACCTGAACATCAAGCTGACGCGCGCCAAGCTCGAAGCGCTGGTCGAGGATCTGATCTCGCGCACCATCGAGCCGTGCAAGATCGCCGTCAAGGACGCGGGCGTGAAGCTGTCCGACATCAACGACGTGATCCTGGTCGGCGGCATGACGCGCATGCCCAAGGTGCAGGACAAGGTCAAGGAGTTCTTCGGCAAGGAGCCGCGCAAGGACGTCAACCCCGACGAAGCCGTGGCCGTGGGCGCGGCCATCCAGGGCCAGGTGCTGGGCGGCGACCGCAAGGACGTGCTGCTGCTGGACGTGACGCCGTTGAGCCTGGGCATCGAGACCCTGGGCGGCGTGATGACCAAGATGATCAAGAAGAACACCACGATCCCGACCAAGTTCAGCCAGGTGTTCAGCACCGCCGACGACAACCAGCCGGCGGTGACGATCAAGGTCTACCAGGGCGAGCGCGAGATGGCGCAGGGCAACAAGAGCCTGGGCGAGTTCAATCTCGAGGGCATCCCGCCGGCGCCGCGCGGCCTGCCGCAGATCGAGGTCACCTTCGACATCGACGCCAACGGCATCCTGCACGTAGGCGCCAAGGACAAGGCCACCGGCAAGGAGAACAAGATCACCATCAAGGCGAACTCGGGCCTGTCCGAGGCCGAGATCGAGAAGATGGTCAAGGACGCCGAGGCCAACGCCGCGGAAGACCACAAGAAGCTCGAGCTGGTGCAGGCGCGCAATGCCGCCGACGCGATGGTGCATTCGGTGAAGAAGAGCCTGGGCGAACACGGTGACAAGCTCGACGCTGGCGAGAAGGAGAAGATCGAGGCCGCGCTGAAGGAGGCCGAGGAGTCGCTGAAGGGCGACGACAAGGCCGCCATCGAAGCCGCGACCGAGAAGCTGATGACCGCCAGCCAGAAGCTCGGCGAGAAGATGTATGCCGACCAGCAGGCGGCTGCGGCGGCAGCCGCCGGCGCGGCGGGCCCGGGCGGCGCGGAAGCGTCGCAACCGGAAAGCCGCGCAGCGGCGGACGACAACGTGGTGGACGCCGAGTTCAAGGAAGTGAAGAAGTGATGCGGGCCCGCCGGCCCGGCCGACGACGCCGGGCCCGCAGCGGGTGAATCTGCCGCGTTGAGGGCCGGCGCGATACGCACCGTTCCGCAACGCGGCTTCATTGTTTGTTCTGAAGCACGGATCGCATGGCAAAGCGCGACTACTACGAAGTCCTGGGGGTGCCCCGCAACGCGGACGAGGAGGACATCAAGAAGGCCTATCGCAAGCTGGCCATGAAGTACCACCCTGACCGCAACCAGGGTGACAAGGCCAAGGCCTCGGAGGAGAAGTTCAAGGAGGCCAAGGAAGCCTACGAGATGCTCACCGATGCGGGCAAGCGTGCGGCTTACGACCAGTACGGCCACGCCGGCGTCGACCCGAACATGGGCGGCCGCGGCGCCGGGCCCGAAGGTTTCGGCGGCTTTGCGGAAGCCTTCGGCGACATCTTCGGCGACATCTTCGGCGGCGCGGCTGCCGGCCGGCGTGGCGGCGGCCAGCAGGTCTACCGCGGCAACGACCTGAGCTACGCGATGGAGATCACGCTGGAAGAAGCGGCGCGCGGCAAGGACACGCAGATCCGCATCCCCAGCTGGGACGCCTGCGACACCTGCAAGGGCAGCGGCGCCAAGCCCGGCACCGCGCCGAAGACCTGCAGCACCTGCAACGGCGGCGGCACGGTGCACATGCGCCAGGGCTTCTTCAGCATCCAGCAGACCTGCCCGCACTGCCACGGCAGCGG
>DAORHX010000568.1:0-2681 GCA_035438245.1 Rubrivivax sp. | reverse complement strand
CCGGCGTTGCCGTAGGTGGCGAAGCCGTAGAACAGGATCCAGAAGGTCTCCCACGGCCCGAGCGCGAACTGCGACACCAGCTGCGCCAGCGTGCGGATCGGCGTGAAGTAGCCGACGAAGGTGAAGCCGGTCCACAGCGCGATGGCGATCCACGCCGCCTGCTTGAGCGCTGCACGCCAGCTGCGGTCGAAGTTCCACGGGCCGGCGTCGCGCCGCATGCGGGCGACGCGGTCGCCCTGGATCTTGCGCTCCACCCACATGAAGATCTCGGTATAGACCGTCTGCGGGCAGGTGAAGCCGCACCACAGTCGCCCGGCCACCGCGGTGAACAGGAACAGCGAGTACGCCGAGATGATCAGCAGCGCGGTCAGGTAGATGAAGTCCTGCGGGTACAGGACCATGCCGAAGATGTAGAAGCGCCGCGCGCCCAGGTCGAACAGCACCGCCTGGCGCTCGTTCCATTGCAGCCAGGGAATGCCGTAGAAGACCAGCTGCGTGGCCCATACCATGGCCCAGCGCCAGCCGGCGAACCAGCCGCTGACGGCGCGCGCGTAGATCTTCTGCTGCTTGACGTACAGCGAGACGACCGAGGTCGCCGCGTCGTCGCTGTTCTCATCGGCAGCCGCGCCCGGCAGGCCGGGTGCGGTCTTGGATGTGGCGCGGGCCTGGCTCACCTGTGCAATCTACTTGCCCGCCACCGACGTGGTCTGCGACAGGCTCCAGACATAGGCGGCGAGCACGTGGATCTGCTCGGCGCTGAGGCGCTCGCCGAAGGCCGGCATGATGTTGGTCTTGCCGGTGTTGATGATCGAGACGATCGCCGCCTCACCCCAGCCGTGCAGCCAGACCTTGTCGGTGAGGTTCGGCGCGCCCAGTGCCGCCATGCCCTTGCCGTCGGCGCCGTGGCAGGCGGCGCAGACCGTGAACTTCGGCTTGCCCAGCTGCGCGGCGGCACTGTTGTGTGCGCTGCCCGACAGGCTGAGCACGTAGTTCGCGAGGTTGCGCACGTCCTCGGCGGTGCCCACCGCCGCGCCGAACGGCGGCATCACGCCGGTGCGGCCCTTGGTGATGGTCTCGGTGATGTTCTCGAGCGTGCCGCCGTGCAGCCAGTCGCCGTCGGTCAGGTTGGGAAAACCCTTGCTGCCGCGCGCGTCGGAGCCGTGGCATTGCGCGCAGTTGTTGCCGAACAGGCGCTGGCCGATGCCCATGGCGGCGCTGTCCTTGGCCAGTTCCTCGGCGCTCTTGCCATTGAACTTGGCGAAGATCTGCGCGATCTGCTCCTGCGCACGCTGCTGCTCGGTCTTGTACTGGCCGGTGCTGGTCCAGCCCAGCGTGCCGGCGAACTTGCCCAGCCCCGGGTACAGCACCAGGTAGATGAAGGCGAACACCACGGTGATGACGAACAGCCAGAACCACCAGCGCGGCAGCGGGTTGTTCAGCTCCTTCAGGTCCACGTCCCAGACATGGCCGGTGGTGTTGTCGTCGGCCATGACGGTGCGCTTGCTCGCCACGGCCAGCAGCCACAGGCACCACAGCAGGCCCACGACCGTGACCACGGCGACGAAGATCGACCAGCCGACATGCGTGAAGTCGCTCATTGTTTTTCTCCCAGCAAGCCGGCCTGCGGCTCGTCGTCCATGAAGGGCAGCCGCGCCGCCTCGTCGAAGTCGGTCTTGCGCCGCGAATTCCAGGCCCAGACCCAGATGCCGATGAAAAGCACCAGCCCGATCAGCATGACGGTGATGCGTGCGTCATTGACGTCCATGCGCGCCCCCTACTTGACGTGGATGCCGAGGCTTTGCAGGTAGGCGATCACCGCCTCCAGCTCGGTCTTGCCCTTGACCGCCTCGGCACCGCCGGCGATGTCCTCATCGCTGTACGGCACGCCGATGGTGCGCAGCGCCTTCATCTTCGGCGCCATGTCGTCCGGGTTGACCGTGGCCGCGGCCAGCCACGGGTAGGCCGGCATGTTCGATTCGGGCACCAGGTCGCGCGGGTTGATCAGGTGCACGCGGTGCCATTCGTCGCTGTAGCGGCCGCCGACACGCTGCAGGTCGGGGCCGGTGCGCTTGCTGCCCCACTGGAACGGATGGTCGTAGACGAACTCGCCGGCCAGCGAGAACGGGCCGTAGCGCAGCGTCTCCGAGCGGAACGGCCGCACCATCTGCGAATGGCAGTTGTAGCAGCCCTCGCGGATGTAGACGTCGCGCCCGGCCAGCTGCAGCGCGGTGTAGGGCTTCAGGCCCTCGACCGGCTGCGTGGTCGACTTCTGGAAGAACAGCGGCACGATCTCGACGATGCCGCCCACCGCGACGGTGAGGATGATCAGCACGATCATCAGGAAGTTGCTGGTCTCGATCTTCTCGTGGCCGCTGGGTGCAGTGTGTTGCGCCATGGCATCCGGTCCTTTTTTGAGTTCTGTTTCAGGCGTGTGCCGTGACCACCGGCGGCACCGGCGTGACCACGACCTTGCCGGCACGCATCGTCATCACCGTGTTCCAGGCCATCAGCAGCATGCCGCTGAGGTACAGCAGGCCGCCGAGCAGGCGGATGACGTAGAACGGATAGGTCGCCTTGACACTCTCGACGAAGGTGTAGACCAGCGTGCCGTCGGGGTTGATGGCGCGCCACATCAGGCCCTGCATCACACCGGCGATCCACATCGCGGCGATGTACAGCAC
>DAORHX010000567.1:0-2685 GCA_035438245.1 Rubrivivax sp. | reverse complement strand
GAAGCCTTCGCGCCGCACAGCCGCTTTCGCGCGCTGTTCGCCGCCGAGGCGCTGACGCTGCAGGCCGACGGCGCCGATGCGCTGCGCCTGCCTGCCTTGGCGCTGGCCTGGAGCGACGCCGCGCAAGGCGTCTGGCGCATCGCCGGCGACGCGCCGCAGCGCGCCTGGTGGATCCACTTCGAGCCCCACACCTGAGATGCCGATGAAGACCTTGTGGCGCAACGCCCGCCTGGCCACGCTGGCCGGGCCTGAAGCCTGGGGCTGGATCGAGCGCGGCGCGCTGCTCGTCGACGGCGACAGCCTCACTTTCGTCGGCGACGAAGCGGCGCTGCCCGCGGGGCTGCGCGCCGAGCGCGAGGTCGACCTCGGCGGCGCACTGCTGACCCCCGGCCTGGTCGACTGCCACACGCACCTGGTCTACGGTGGCCAGCGCGCGCGCGAGTTCGAGCTGCGGCTGCAGGGCGCCAGCTACGAGCAGATCGCCCGCGCGGGAGGCGGCATCCGCTCCACCGTGGCGGCGACCCGCGCCGCCAGCGACGAGCAGCTGTTCGTGTCGGCCCGCGAACGCGCGCTGACGCTGATGCACGAAGGCGTGACCACGTTGGAGATCAAGTCCGGCTACGGCCTGTCCGCCGAACACGAGGCCCGCTGCCTGCGCATCGCGCGCCGCCTCGGCCGCGAGCTGCCGCTGACCGTGCGCACCACCTGCCTGTCGGCACACGCGCTGCCGCCGGAATTCGACGGCCGCGCCGACGACTACATCGACGCCGTGGTCGAGTGGCTGCCTGCGCTGCATGCCGAGGGCCTGGTCGACGCGGTCGATGCCTTCTGCGAAAACATCGCCTTCACGCCCGCGCAGACGCGGCGCGTGTTCGATGCGGCGAAGCGACTGGGTCTGCCGGTCAAGCTGCATGCCGAGCAACTCAGCGACCAAGGCGGCGCCGCGCTGGCCGCGTCCTACGGCGCGCTGTCCTGCGACCACCTCGAATGGCTGTCGGACGACGGCATCCGCGCGATGGCCGCGGCCGGCAGCGTGGCCGTGCTGCTGCCCGGCGCCTTCTACTTCCTGCGTGAGACCAGGCTGCCGCCGGTGCAGGCGCTGCGCCAAGCGAAGGTGCCGATCGCGCTGGCCAGCGACCACAACCCGGGCTCGTCGCCGGGGCTGTCGCTGCTGCTGATGCTGAACATGGCCTGCACCTTGTTCCGCCTGACGCCGGAAGAGGCGCTGCGCGGCGTCACCGTGCACGGCGCGCGTGCGCTCGGCCAACCCGACCGCGGCACGCTGGCACCAGGGCAGCGCGCCGACTTCGTCGCCTGGGACCTGGAACACCCGAACGAGCTGGCCTACTGGTTCGGCCGCAACCCGTGCCGCCGGCGTATCGGCGCCGGCCAGGAGACCCTGCCGTGAAGGAACCGATCTACACCCTGCACCGCGGCCGCACGCCGCTGCTGGTCAGCGTGCCGCACGCCGGCACCCACCTCCCGGCCGACATCGCCGCGGCGCTGCAGCCGCGCGCGCTGCAGGTGGAAGACACCGACTGGTTCGTCGACCGCCTGTACGCCTTCGTCGTCGACATGGGGGCGAGCCTGATCGTGCCGCTGCACAGCCGCTATGTGATCGACCTGAACCGCCCGCGCGACAACCAGCCGATGTATGCCGGCGCCAACAACACCGAGCTGTGCCCGACGCATTTCTTCAGCGGCGACGCGCTGTACCGCGACGGGCGCGAGCCGTCGCCGTCCGAGGTGGCGCACCGCGTGGACACCTACTGGGCGCCCTACCACGCCGCCTTGCGCGACGAACTGGCGCGGCTGAAGGCCGAACACGGCCATGCCCTGCTCTTCGACGGCCACAGCATCAAGTCGCAGCTGCCCTGGCTGTTCGAGGGCCGGCTGCCCGACCTGAACCTGGGCACGGCCAGCGGCACCGCCTGCGACCCGGCGTTGCGACAGGAACTGGCGGCGGTGCTGCAGTCGCAGAGCGAATTCAGCGTGGCCATCGACGGCCGCTTCAAGGGCGGCCACATCACGCGCCACTACGGCCGGCCGGCCGAACACATCCACGCGGTGCAGCTGGAGCAATGCTGGAGCAGCTACATGCGCGAAACGCCGCCCTTCACCTGGGATGCCGCGCACGCCGCGCGCGTGCAGCCGCTGCTGCGCCGGCTGCTGCAGGCGATGCTGGACTGGCGACCGGCCTGAGCCGCGGGCCGCCGCAGGAGGAGTCACGCCATGACGAAGGTCGACGACACCTGGGAGCGAGGCAACCCCTACGAACGCTACATCGGCCGCTGGAGCCGCCGCGTCGCGCCGGCCTTCCTGAGCTGGCTCGGCGTGCCGCCCGGCAAGGACTGGCTGGATGTAGGCTGCGGCACCGGGGCGCTGTGCGCCGCCATCGTCGAGCGCTGCGCGCCGGCCTCGGTGCAGGGCGTCGAACCGTCCGACGGCTTCCTGCGCACGGCCCGCACCAACCTGCCGGCCACGGTGCGCCTGCATGCGGGCGACGCCGCCGCGCTGCCCTTGCCCGCGGCCAGCGTCGACGTTGTGGTCGCCGCGCTGGTGCTGTACTTCGTTCCCGAACTGGCCGCCGCGCGGGCCGAGATGCGGCGCGTCGCTCGGCCCGGCGCCACGCTTGCCACCTACGGCTGGGACAACGCCGGCGGGAGGGCGCTCGTCCGCCGCGTC
>DAORHX010000566.1:0-2687 GCA_035438245.1 Rubrivivax sp. | reverse complement strand
CTGACGCAGATCCACCAGTTCGTCTACCGCTCGATCGGCGACGAGATGCTGTGGGTGGGCAGCATGCCCTGCGGGCTGCCGGCCGACGAGACCATCCCGATCGGCGTGTACGGCCGCTCCAACGTGGCGCGCGCCAAGAGCGTCTACCGCATGGGCCTGGGGCACCGCTACGGGCGGCGCATGCAGACCATCTCGGGCATCCACTACAACTGGTCGCTGCCGGGGCTGGGCAACGACGAGTATTTCGGGCTGATCCGCAACTTCCGGCGCCACAGCTTCCTGCTGCTGTACCTGTTCGGCGCCTCGCCGGCGGTGTGCAGCAGTTTCGTCGCCGGGCGCGAGCACGGCCTGCAGACGCTGCACGGCAACACGCTGTACCTGCCGCACGCCACCAGCCTGCGCATGGGGCGGCTGGGCTACCAGAGCGACGCACAAGCCTCGCTGGCGGTGTCGTACAACAGCCTGCAAAGCTACGGCGCGTCGCTGCAGCAGGCGCTGACGCAGCCCTACGCACCCTACGAGGCCATCGGCATCCGCAACCTGGGCGGCGAGTACAACCAGCTGGCCACCAGCCTGCTGCAGATCGAGAACGAGTTCTATGGCACGATCCGGCCCAAGCGCGTGATCCTCCCTGGCGAGCGGCCGCTGCACGCGCTGCGTGAGCGCGGCGTCGAATACGTCGAGGTGCGCTGCATGGACCTCGACCCCTTCGTGCCGGTGGGCATCGAAGCCGCGACGATGCGCTTCATCGACCTGTTCCTGCTGCACTGCCTGCTGTCCGACAGCCCGCAAGACACGCCGCAGGAGATCGCCGCACTCGGCCGCAACCAGCAGCGCGTGGCGGCGCGCGGGCGCGAGAGCGGGCTGACGCTGGAGCGCGGCGATGGCGAGACCAGCCTGGTGGCGTGGGGCGCGCAGATCGTCGACGAGATGGAGCTGCTGGCCAACGCGATGGACGCCGCGCTCGGCGCCCGGCGCTACCGCGACGCCTGGGCGGCGGCGGCGCGCGTGCTGGCGCAGCCCGAGCAGTTGCCGTCGGCGCGCGTGCTGGGGACGATGGCCAAGGATTTCGAGAGCTCCTACCTGCGCTTCACGCGCGCGCAGTCGACGCAGACGCGCAACCTGCTGCTCGCCCTGCCGTGGAGCGACGCGCAGCAGCAGCGCTTCGAGGCGATGGCGCGCGAATCGGTGCTCGAGCAGCAGCGCATCGAGGCGGCGGACACGATGCCGTTCGAGGTCTACCGGCAGGAATACCTGGCGCCGCGGCGGCTGGGCATCTGAGCGGCGGACTTCAGCCGGCGGCCTCCATGCGCGCGGCGAAGTCCAGCGGCGGCGCGCTGTACAGGCTCGAGGTGGCGAGCACGTCGACACCGGTGGCCGCATAGGCCGCCGCGTTGTCGGCGCGCACGCCCCCGGCGGCAACGACGAGCACGCGCTCGCGCTCGGCGCGCAGCATCGGCACCCACGACGACAGCTGTTGCGGTGTCGCCTTGTCGAGCTGCACGCCGTCGGCGCCGGCGCGCACGGCGGCCAGCGCATCGGCGGCATCGTCCGCCTCCACCAGCACGAACTTCTCCGGGCTTGCCTGTCGCGCGCGGGCCACCAGCGCCGTCACGTCGAGCCCGGGCAGGAAGACGCGGTGCTGCGCGAACACGAGGATCGTCTCCGACAGGCCGGCGCGGTGCAGCACGCCGCCGCCGCACAGCACCGCGTACTGCTGCAGCCGCCGCGCCCCCGGTAACGACTTGCGCGTCGCCGCCAGCTGAATGGCGGCGCTGCCTGCGCGTGCCGCGTTCAGCATGCGCGCAGTGGCCGAAGCGATGCCGCTCAGGTGCTCGAGCAGGTTCATGCCCTGCTTCCACGCCACGTGCAGCGCGGTTGCCGGGCCGCGCAGGCGCAGCACCGGCTGTCCGGCCGGCATCGCCGCGCCGTCGTCGAGCAGCGGCTGGACCTCGAGCCCGAGCGCGCGGCCGAGCGCCGCGCACGGCGCGACGCCGGCGAGCACGCCCGCTTCGCGCGGCACGTAGCTCAGCACGCCGGTGCTGCGCGGCAGTTGCAGCGCGCGGCTGGTTTCGTCGTGGACCGGCAGATCCTCGAGGATCCAGCCGTCGACCTCGGCCTGGGTGAAATGCAGCATCTTCGTGTCCCCGCAGTGAGGTCGTCGCGCCGCGCTACGCGGTCGGCGCCGCGGCCTGCCGGGTGGTGTCCAGCCACGCCTCGATCGCGGCCAGGTCCGCCGGCAGCTCGGCCGCGACGCCGCCGGTGAAGGCTCGCCAGGCCTCCAGCCGCGCGCACGACACGGCGGTCAGCACCGGCACGCCGTGCGACATCGCCTCCAGCAGTTCGGCGCAAAAGCCCCCGCCCAGCGCTTCGAGGCTGCCGAAGCGGTTGCTGATCAGCAGATCGGGCGCTTCGTCGACTGCGCGCTTGAGCACCTGGCTGGCGCGCGCGAAGCCCTGCGGGTCGGCGCGGCATGCGTTCGATGCGCCGCCCAGCGGCTGCGACACCAGGTACTCGTCGTGCGTATGCAGGTCCACGAGCACCATCG
The DNA here is from genome assembly GCA_035438245.1 of Rubrivivax sp. GTDB lineage: Bacteria > Pseudomonadota > Gammaproteobacteria > Burkholderiales > Burkholderiaceae_C > Rubrivivax. Next base: position 139 of record DAORHX010000566.1, on the reverse strand, counting down.
TGCGCGCGCAGCCCGCGCCGCCGTCATGCGGCGCCATCAGCAGGCCGCGCATGCCCCGCCCGGCCGCCCGCTGAGTCCGCACCAGCCTGCGCAGCAGCGCGTCGATGTCGCAGCGGCCGTCGTCCAGCAGTGCCGCCGC
>DAORHX010000565.1:0-2688 GCA_035438245.1 Rubrivivax sp. | reverse complement strand
GGGCTGGCGCCGCTGACGCTGGGGCTGCTGCTGGCCACCGGCTGGATCCTGACCGAGCCGGTGCGCGACAGCGTCGGCGCGATGCTGCTCGTGCCCTTCACCGTCGTCATGCTGGTGAAGACGAAGATCAGCCCGATCTGGCTGGTGGCGGCGGGTGCGCTGGTCGGCGCGGCCGGCTGGGCCGGCTGACGGCAGCTACAGGAAACGCTCCAGCAGCCGCTTCGAGTGCCGGTCCAGCGCCGTCAGGTCGGGCACCAGGAACTGCAGGCCCTGGGCGTCGGCAATCAACAGCCGCGCTCGGCCGATGCGGCGGATGTCTTCCTCGCCCTTCAGCACGAAGCGCGTCGCGCCGCGGTCGGTGTCGACGCTCCACGTGCTGGGCGTCGAGAAGCTGCTGACGCCCAGCAGCCGGCGCACCACCGGCACGAACTCGCGGCCGGCGAGATCCTCGTCGATCAGCGCGCGCTGCGCGGCCGGCAGTTCGTCGAGCCGCTCGATCCAGGCCAGCTCGCGCCCTTCGGCGCTGAGCAGCGACAGCCCTTCGCCCGGTGCGGCGATCGGGAACGCGCGCACCGGCAGCACGCCGTCGTGCACGCTGCCGTCGGCGGCGGTGAACACGAGGCGGCCGAAGGCATTGCGCTGCAGTTCGAAGCTCACGGCGCCACCCCGGAATGCACCGCCGCGTGTGAGCTGGCCACCGCCGCCACCTGCGCGGCGATCAGCGGCTCGGCGCCCTGCTCGTCCAGGTCGGCGCCGTCGACGCGGCGCGCCTGCGCCTCGTACAGCCGCCAGTAGGCACCGCGCCGCTCGATCAGCTCGTCGTGCGGGCCGACCTCGACGACGCGGCCGCGGTCCATCACCACCAGCCGGTCGGCCTTGCGCAGCGTCGACAAGCGGTGCGCGATGGCAATCGTCGTGCGCCCCTGCACCAGGTTGTCCAGCGCCTTCTGGATCTCCTTCTCGGTCTCGGTGTCCACCGCCGACGTGGCTTCGTCGAGGATCAGGATCTTCGGGTCGATGAGCAGCGCGCGCGCGATCGAGATGCGCTGGCGCTCGCCGCCCGACAGCCCCTGCCCGCGCTCGCCGACCAGCGAGTCGTAGCCGTGCGGCAGCCGCAGGATGAACTCGTGCGCATGCGCGGCGCGCGCCGCGGCGACGATCTCGGCGCGCGTCGCCTCGGGTCTGCCGTAGGCGATGTTCTCGGCCACCGTGCCGAAGAACAGGAACGGCTCCTGCAGCACCAGGCCGATGTGGCGCCGGTAGTCGGCCACGCCGAAGCGGCGCAGGTCGGTGCCGTCGACCAGGATGCCGCCGTCGCTGACGTCGTAGAAACGGCAGATCAGGTTGACCAGCGTGCTCTTGCCCGAGCCGCTGTGGCCGACCAGGCCGATCATCTCGCCGGGGCGGATGCTCAAGTCCAGGCCGCGGATGACGCTGCGGCTGCCGTAGCGGAAGGCCACGCCGCGCAGTTCGATGTGACCTTCGAGCCGGTCGATCGCCACCGGGCTCACCGGCTCGGGCACGTTGCTGACATGGTCGAGGATGTCGAAGATGCGCTTGGCACCGGCCGCCGCCTTCTGCGTCACGCTGACGATGCGGCTCATCGAATCGAGCCGCGTGTAGAAGCGGCCGATGTAGGCGATGAAGGCGGTGAGCACGCCGACGGTGATGCGCCCGCGGCTGACCTGCCAGATGCCGAAGGCCCACACCACCAGCAACCCGATGTCGGTGAGCAGCGACACGGTCGGCGAGAACAGGCTCCAGGTCTTGTTCAGCTTGTCGTTGACCGCCAGGTTCAGCCGGTTCGCTTGCCGGAAGCGCGCCGCCTCGCGCTTTTCCTGCGCGAAGGCCTTGACCACACGGATGCCGGGGATGGTGTCGGCGAGCACGTTGGTGACGTCGCCCCAGACGCGGTCGATCTTCTCGAAGCCGGTGCGCAGCCGGTCGCGCACCAGGTGGATCATCCAGGCGATGAACGGCAGCGGCACCAGCGTCACCAGCGCCAGCCACGGGTCGATCGACAGCAGGATCGCCGAGGTCATGGCGATCATCAGCACGTCGGTGGCGAAGTCCAGTGCATGCAGCGACAGGAACACCGAGATGCGGTCGGTCTCGGAGCCGATGCGCGCCATCAGGTCGCCGGTGCGCTTGGCACCGAAGTAGTCCAGGCTCAGCCGCAGCAGGTGCTCGAAGGCGGCCGTGCGCAGGTCGGCCGCCACGCGTTCGGACACCAGCGCCAGCAGCCAGGTGCGCGCCCAGCCCAGGCTCCAGGCCAGCAGCGCCGAGCCCAGCAGCCCGGACAGCAGCAGCAGCACGTACTGCGGGTCGATGCGCTGCCCCGCCTGGAACGGGATCAGCACCTTGTCCATCAACGGGATCGTCAGGTAGGGCGGCACCAGCGTCGCCGCCGTCGAGGCCAGCGTGAGCACGAAGCCGAGGGTCAGCGGCCAGCGGTACGGCCGGGCGAAGCGGCCCAGCCGCAGCAGCACCCAGGTGGACGGCGCCGCCTGCGGCTCGCGCGCGCCCAGGCTGCCGTCGTCGTCGCCCGGTTCGTCGTCGTCCTGCGCCTGGCCGGCCAGCCGGGCCTGCTGCCGCTCGAACACCGCCAGCAGCTTCAGCGCCTGGGCGTCGGCGGCCAGCGTGAAGCGCCAGCGTGCCAGCCGCTGGCGCTCGTCGCACAGCTCCAGG
>DAORHX010000564.1:0-2695 GCA_035438245.1 Rubrivivax sp. | reverse complement strand
GGCGCGTCGGCGTCTGGGGCTTTGCCGCGCTGGCGCTGCTGATGGTGCCGGCGGCCTGGGCGGCCGGGCGTGTCGACGCGCTGCCGCTGCCGCACCAGCCGGGCGAAGGCGACAGCGCGCGCGCTGCCCTGCGCGTCGCGTTGCGCAACCCGCTGTTCGTCGTGTTGGCGGTGACTTACTTCGTCTGTGGGATGCAGCTGGTCTTCCTGACCACGCACCTGCCGTCGTACCTGGACGTCTGCGGCATGGACCCGATGCTGTCGGCGCAGGCGCTCGGCGTGATCGGCGGCTTCAACGTGCTGGGCAGCCTGTTCTTCGGCTGGGCGGGCGGGCGCTGGAACAAGCTGGTGCTGCTGGGCGCGATCTACACGCTGCGTTCGCTGGCCCTGGCCTGGTACTTCGTCGCGCCGCCGACGCCGGCCGGCACGCTGGTCTTCGCCGGCATCATGGGCTTCCTGTGGCTCGGCGTGGCACCGCTGGTCACCGGCTGGATCGGCGAGACCTTCGGCCTGAAGTGGCTGGCGATGCTGGCCGGCATCGCCTTCGTCGGCCACCAGCTCGGCAGCTTCGTCGGCGCCTTCGGCGGCGGGCTGGTGTTCGACCTGGCGGGTTCGTACACGCTGGCCTGGCAGATCGGCGTCGCCCTCGGCCTGGCCGCCGGCCTGGTGCAGGGCGGCTATGCCTGGCTGCATGGCCGCGGCGGCCCGCCGCGACTGCAGCCGGGCTGAAGGCTACGGGGCCGGCGCCGCGTCGGCGAAGCTGATGCGCCGCGCCAGCGCGGCAGCACGGTCGCGCAGCGCCGCGCGCTTGCCGCGCAGACCATCGCCCAGCGTGCGCGCCGGGAAGCTGTTGAGCACCCACCACAGGTCGGCGGCGATCCAGCGCGGCGGCACGTCCTTGTACAGGCTGCCCAGCGTGCCGAGCATCGCACTGACCGAGCGCGACAGATGCAGGTACTCGCCGCGCACCACCAGCCCGAGGTGCTGCGTGTTCGACATCAGCTGGCCGAGCAGGCTGGCGCGCTGCATCCAGCCGTCGGGGCCTTCCAGCGCCAGCGTCCACACGAACCAGCGGCCGAGCGGACGCACGCGCCGCTTCTGCAGCGTCTGCGCCAGCGCGTCGCGGATCTCGCTGCGGCGCGCTCGTGCGGCCTGCGGCTCGGTGCAGACGGCGATCAGCGCGTCGGTAACCATGTCGGCGTCGGCCACCAGCGCACCGCGCAGGTAGCGCGCCAGCGGCGCCAGCTTGCCGGCCAGCTGCACGGTGTTGCCCCAGTCGATCAGGTGCAGCGTGCCGTGGGCATCGACCATGACGTTGCCGGGGTGCAGGTCGCCGTGCACTTCCTGGTGCACGAACACCTGCGTCAGCACGGCGCACAGGAAGCGGCGCGCCAGGCCGCGGCGGTAGGCCTGCTGGGCGGCCCGGTCGGGCGGCGCGAACTGCGCGGCGGCACGTGCGATGTTGACGGCGCCGTCCACGTACTCCATCTCGATGACCCGCTCGGTGGCGGCATAGACGCCGGGCACGCGCCACACCGCGCCGTGGCGCGTGCGCTGCGCGAAGCGCGCCTGGATCGCCGCCTCGCGCTCGAACTGCAGCTCGCTGCGAAAACCCTCGATGAAACCGTCGATCTGCGCGGTCATCGCGTCGAGGAACGGCGTCAGCTTGCCGTGCGGCGCCCAGTACTGGCTGGACAGCAGCATCAGCCCGATCGAGGCCTTGCCCATCAGGAACTCGCGGTCCAGGTTGTGGCGGCCGATCTTGATGACCACCGGCACCAGCCGCTCGACGCCGCCTTCGAGCCGCGGCTTCTTCGCCAGGTAGACCGAGCCGATCGAGCCCGACTTCAGCGGCCGCCTCGCGTCGAAGCCGAAGTAGATCTCCTCGGGCGGCTGGCCGAAGCTGTCGATGAGCGCCTGTCGCGCCTCGTCGGCCGACATCGGCGGCACGTCCTCCTGGAACACACGCAGCTCGCGCGCCATCTCCTCGGGCAGGAAGTCGGCGGTGGTCGCCGCCACCTGCGCCAGCTTGACGAAGAACGGCCCGAACTCGCGCACCATCTTGGCGACGATCTGTGCCTGGCCGCGGAAGTCCTTCGGGTCGGTCTGCAGGAACGGGCGGATGTAGCGCAGCGCCTTGATCTGCCGGCGAATGATCTGCAGGTCATGCCGCACCACGCGCACACGCTTGAGCAGCGCATCGGTGCGCTGCTGGTTCGTGTAGAAGATGTCCTTCAGCTCGTTGACGACGTCGGCCAGCAGCGGCTCGTAGGTGCGCAGCAGCAGCCGCACCACGTCCAGCCCCAGGTCGGCCAGGCCGCGCAGCTCGGGCTCGGCCATCAGCTCATGGAAGAAGTCCCAGAACTCGTCGACGATCTTCTGCGGCACCGGCACCGGCGAGCGCGCCACCGCCTGGTTGACGACGTAGCGGATCAGGTTCTCGGTGCTGCCCTCGTTGGGCAGCAGGTTGCGCGCGCGCAGTTCGCGGGTCAGCCGACGTGTCTGCTCGGTCAGCGGATGTTCATACAGCGCGGCGAAGATGCGGTCCAGCTCGCGGCCGAGGTCGGCCGCATCGATGTGCGCCGGCTGCGCCACCAGCCGCGTCAGCGGCAGGAAGGCGCTGACGATGCGCGTGGCGGATTGCGGCAGCTGCGCCGCCGAACGCAGCGCCAGGCCGCCGGCCTCGCGCAGCAGCC
>DAORHX010000563.1:0-2701 GCA_035438245.1 Rubrivivax sp. | reverse complement strand
TCCGGCGGGCGCTTCGCCGGCTACGGCTTCTACCTGCTCAAGGGCAAGCCGGTGTTCCTGTGGAACATGGTCGACCTGGAGCGCATCCGCTGGGAGGGCCAAGAGGCGCTGGCCCCGGGCCGGCATACGGTCGAGTTCGATTTCAAGTACGACGGCATCGGCGTCGGCACGCTCGCGTTCAACAGCTTTAGTGGCCTCGGCCAGCCCGGCACCGGCACGCTCAAGGTCGATGGCAAGGTCGTCGCGACGCAGACGATGAAGCGCACGCTGCCGATGATCCTGCAGTGGGACGAGGCCTTCGACGTCGGCTCGGACACGCTTACCGGCGTCAACGACGCCGACTACCTGCCGCCGTTTGCGCTGACCGCGAAGCTGAACAAGCTGACGATCAAGGTCGATCGGCCGCAGCTCTCGCCCGCCGACATCGCCCGGCTCGAAGCGGCGATGAAGAAGAAGGATTGAAGCCGCCAGCTTCGGCGGCTCGCGGTTCCACGACGACAGGCCACGCCACACCGTGGGCACTCGATGCGAGCTCATTGCCATCGCGGCCATCGCCGGCATGGTCGCGTCGCAAGAAGACGGGTGACCTGATCGTGCAGAGCGGCGGCGGCATCCGCGCCATAAAGCGTCTCTTGAGCGAGCCGCTGCTGCACTTCGTGCTGATCGGCGCCGCGCTGTTCGGTCTGTACGCGCTCGTGCCCGGCGGCCCGCCGGCGACGCCGGCGGCCAAGGAGATCCGGCTGTCGCTACCCGAGCTGAACCAGCTGATCGTGCTGTTCCAGGTGCAGTGGAAGCGAGCGCCGACGCCGCAGGAACTGCAGCAACTGGTGGAGAACAAGGTGCAGCAGGAGGTGCTGTACCGCGAGGCGCTGGCGATGGGGCTGGACAAGGACGACGAGATCGTCAAGCGCCGCATGGCGCAGAAGATGCAATTCCTGGCCGAGGACGTGGCCGCGGCGCGCGAGCCCACGCGCGACGAGCTGCAGCGCTTGTTCGAATCGCGCCCCGCGCTGTTCGCGCAGCCGCCGCGGCTGGGGCTGCGCCACCTGTACTTCTCGACCGACCGGCGCGGCGCGCGCGCCAGGGACGATGCGCATGCCGTCCTGGCGCGGCTGGCCGGGCAGCCGCAGGACACGGCGCTGGCCGCGTCGCTGGCCGACCCCTTCATGTTCCAGGACCATTACCGCGACCGCACGCCCGAGTTCCTGGCCAAGGAGTTCGGCCCCGGCTTCGCGCGCGCGGTGTCCACGCTTGCGCCGGGCGCATGGTCGGGGCCGGTGCAATCCGGCTTCGGCTGGCATCTGGTCTATGTCGACACCGTGGTGCCCGGCCGCGTGCCGGCCTTCGAGGAGATCGAAGCCGAGGTCCAGCAGGCCTGGCTGGCCGAGCAGAAAGCGCAGGCCTCGTCGAAGGCCTATCAGGACCTGCGCGCCAAGTACCGCGTGCTGCTGCCGGTGCCGAAGGACGAAGCCGCCGCGGCCGCAGGGCCGGCGGCGTCGGCCACGCCATGAGCGTTTGGCGTGCCGTGGCTCTGCTGCTGCTGGCCTGGCTGGCGGCGGGGCCGGCGGCGCAGGCGCACGAGTCACGGCCCGCGTACCTGGAACTGAAGGAACGCGCGCCGGGGCAGTACGAACTGCTGTGGCGCACGCCGGTGCTGTCGGGCATGCGGCTGCCGGTGGCGCTGAAGCTGCCCGAGGGTGTGACGAATCTCGAAGAGCCGGTGCTGCAGGAGCTGAGCGATTCGCTGCTCGAGCGGCGCAGCATCGATGCCGGGGCGCAGGGGCTGGCCGGGCGGCGCATCCACTTCCCCGGGCTGGAGCTGACCATCACCGACGTGCTGGTGCGCGTGCAGCGGCTGGACGGCAGCAGCTCCACCGAGATCGTGCGCCCGGGCCGGCCCTGGTTCGAGCTGGCGCCGCCGCGCGGGGCGCTCGCCGCGGCCGGCGTGTTCCTGGTGCAGGGCATCGAACACATCCTGCTCGGCGTCGACCACCTGCTGTTCGTGCTGGGCCTGCTGGCTTTTGCGCGCTCGCCGTGGATGCTGGTCAAGACCATCACCGCGTTCACGGTGGCGCACAGCCTGACGCTGGCGGTGGCGACCTTCGGAATCGTCAGCGTGCCCGCCGCGCCGCTGAACGCGGCGATCGCGCTGTCGATCCTGTTCCTGGGGCCCGAGATCGTGCGTGCGCGGCGCGGCGGCAGCAGCTTCACCATCCGCCACCCGTGGGTGGTGGCCTTCGCCTTCGGCCTGCTGCACGGCTTCGGCTTCGCCAGCGGCCTCGCCGCGCTCGGCCTGCCGCGCGCCGAGATCCCGCTGGCGCTGCTGATGTTCAACGTCGGCGTCGAGATCGGCCAGCTCGCCTTCGTCGCGCTGGTGCTGCTGCTGGCGCGCGCCTTCGCCGTGCTGCGCGTGCGCTGGCCGGCGTCAATGGCGCTGGCGCCGGCCTACGTGGTCGGCTCGCTCGGTGCTTTCTGGACGATCCAGCGTGTGCTGATGATGGTGGCAGGCCGATGATGAAGCCCCGTTCGTTCGCTGCCATCGCCGCGCTGGCGCTGCTCGCCGGCCCGGCCGCCGCGCATGTCGAGGCCGGGCAGGTGCAGGGCTTCTTCAGCGGCCTCGCGCATCCGGTCTCGGGGCTGGATCACGTGCTGGCGATGGTCGCGGTCGGGCTGTGGGGCGCGCAGCTCGGCGTGCCGGCGC
>DAORHX010000562.1:0-2710 GCA_035438245.1 Rubrivivax sp. | reverse complement strand
TGCGCGCCCTGCGCGGCGCGGCCGGGCCGCTGGGCGTGGCCGGTGGCTGCTCACGAGATGTCTTCCATCAGGTTGGCCATCTCCACCGCCACGCGTGCCGCATCGCGCCCCTTGTCGGCGGCGCGCGCCCAGGCCTGCGCTTCGTTCTCGACGGTGAGGATGGCATTGGCCACCGGCAGCAGGTGGTCGAGCGCGACGCGCGTGACACCGGCGCCGCTCTCGTTGGCCACGAGCTCGAAGTGATAGGTCTCGCCGCGGATGATGCAGCCCAGCGCGATCAGCGCATCATGGTCCTCGCTCTCGGCCAGCGCCTTCAGCGCCAGCGGGATCTCCAGCGCACCCGGCACCTGCACATGGCGGATGTCCGACGCGGCGACGCCGAGTGCCAGCAGCTCGGCCACGCAGGCCTCGGCCAGCGCCGCGGTCAGCGTGTCGTTGAAGCGCGCACGCACGATGCCGATGCGCAGGCCCGCGCCGTCCAGCGTCGCGGACTGGCCCTGCTCGGCGTCCTTCACGGCGCGGCCCCTGGCGCGCACGGCGCGGCGACGAAGCCGGTGACCTCGAGGCCGTAGCCGGTCATGCTCGGCATGCGCCGCGGGCTGCCGAGCAGCTTCATGCGGGTGACGCCCAGGTCGAGCAGGATCTGCGCGCCGATGCCGTAGGTGCGCAGGTCGAGCTGGCGTGCGCCCGCCGCGCTTTCCGACTGCGGCAGCAGCCGCGCCAGCAGCGGGTCCAGGTCGTGCGTGCAGTTCAGCAGCACCGCCACGCCGTGCGGCGCGGCGTGCAGCGCCGCCAGCGCACGCGGCAGCGGCCACGAATGCCCGCCCGGGTCGGCGTCGAGCATGTCCAGCGCGGTGAAGGGTTCGTGCACGCGCACCAGCAGCTCGTCGCCGCGGTCCCAGCGGCCGTGCGTCAGTGCCAGGTGCAGCCCGCCGCCGTGGTCGCGGTAGGCGTGGCAGTGGAACTCGCCCTGCGGCGTGTGCAGCGAGCGCGAGCCGGCGCGCTGGATCAGCGATTCGTGCCGGCTGCGGTGGCCGATCAGGTCGGCGATGGTGCCGATCTTCAGCCCGTGCGCCTGCGCGAACAGCTGCAGGTCCGGCAGCCGTGCCATCGTGCCGTCGTCCTTCATGACCTCGCAGATCACCGCGGCCGGCTCCAGGCCGGCCATGCGCGCCAGGTCGCAGCCGGCTTCGGTGTGGCCGGCGCGCATCAGCACGCCGCCGTCCTGCGCCTGCAGCGGGAAGATGTGGCCGGGTTGCACCAGGTCGGCGGCGACCGCGTCGCGCGCCACCGCGGCGGCCACGGTGCAGGCGCGATCGGCCGCCGAGATGCCGGTGGACACGCCGCGGGCGGCCTCGATCGACACGGTGAACGCGGTGCCGTGGCGCGTGCCGTTGCGCGTGGCCATCGGCGGCAGCTGCAGCCGCTCGCAGCGCTCGCGCGTCAGCGTCAGGCAGATGAGCCCGCGCGCATGGCGCGCCATGAAGTTGATCGCCTCCGGCGTCACGTGCTCGGCGGCCAGCACCAGGTCGCCTTCGTTCTCGCGGTCTTCCTCGTCGACGAGGATCACCATGCGGCCGGCGGCGAGCTCGGCGACCAGCTCCGGTACGGGGGAAATCGGCATGCGCGGATTGTAGGCGGCGCCCCACGGCGCCGCTGTCGCGGTGGGGTCGGCCGGCGGCCGTCAGCCCAGGCGCGGCGCGCTGCCGAGCATGCGCTCGACGTAGCGCGCGATCAGGTCGACCTCGAGGTTGACGCGCTGGCCCACCGAAAGCCGGCCCAGCGTCGTCTGCTGCAGCGTGTGCGGGATCAGGTTGATGCTGAATTCGCAGTGCCCGGCCGTGTCGGCGACGCGGTTGACGGTCAGGCTGACGCCATTGACCGCCACCGAGCCCTTGTAGGCGAAGAAGCGCGCCAGCTCGCGCGGCGCCTGCACGCGCAGCTCCCAATGCCCGCCGAGGTCGGCGAAATGGCTGACCGTGCCGACGCCGTCGACGTGGCCGCTGACCAGGTGGCCGCCCAGCCGGTCGTGCGCGCGCAGCGCCTTTTCCAGGTTGACCGGCCCGACCTCGCCGAGCCCTGCGGTCTTGTCCAGGCTCTCGGCCGAGATGTCGAGCGTGAAGCGCGCCGCCGCGGCGTCGAACTGCGTGACCGTCATGCAGGCGCCGTTGATGGCGATGCTGTCGCCGTGCTGCACGTCGTCCAGGTAGCCCGCGGGCGCCTGCACGGTCAGCCGCCTGCCGTTGCCGGCGGGCTGCGCGTCGACGATCTGGCCGAGGCCGGTGACGATGCCGGTGAACATCGCTCAATTGTCGCCGAGCACGCCGGCGCTGCCGGGGGAGCGCGCCAGGATGCGCAGGTCCGCGCCGACCCGATCGAGCTGCGTGAACTCGAACGCCAGCGCCTCGGCCAGCGCGCCCAGCGGGCCGAAGGCCGCCATCTCGCGGCCCGCGCCCAGCAGCTTCGGCGCCAGGTAGACCAGCAGCTCGTCGACCAGCCCGGCGCGCAGCAGCGAGCCGTTCAGCTTGTGCCCGGCCTCGACATGCAGTTCGTTGATGCTACGCCCGGCCAGGTCGGCGAGCATCGCGCCCAGGTCGACCTTGGCCTGTGCGCCCGGCAGCGCCACCAGCCGCACGCCGCGCGCGTGCCACGCGGCCTCGCGCGACGCATCATGGCCGGCGGTGTAGATCAGCACCTCGCCCGGTGCGTC
>DAORHX010000561.1:0-2711 GCA_035438245.1 Rubrivivax sp. | reverse complement strand
AGCTCGTGCAGCATCAGCTTCATCCACAGCTCGCTGGTCTGGTGCTGCACGATGAACAGCATCTCGTTGTGGTCGGGCGACAGCGGATGCTGGGCGCTGAGCACCTGGTCCAGGTGCAGGTAGTCGCCATAGCTCATGTCGCGCGCGAAATCGAGCTTGGCGCCCTCGTCGTGCACGATGGCGGCGGTGTCGGTGCTGTTGTTCATGTGACGGCGGCCCTCTGGTTGAAGCGCGCTTCGCGCCATTCCTCGTGCTGCAGCACCTGCTGCAGGTGCTCCACCGCGTCCCACACGTCGACGAAGCGCAGATACAGCGGGGTGAAGCCGAAGCGCAGGACCTGCGGGGCGCGGAAGTCGCCGACCACGCCGCGATGGATCAGCGCCTGCACCATCGCATAGGCGTGCGTCGGGTGCGCGAGGCAGACCTGGCTGCCGCGCAGGCTGTCGTCGCGCGGCGAGACCAGGTTCAGGCCGAAGCCGGCGCAGCGGCTTTCGACCAGCGCGGCGAAGGCGCGCGACAGCGCCAGCGACTTGCGCCGCAACGCCGCCATGCCGCCCAGGCTTTCGGCGGCGAGCACGGTGTCGACGCCGCATTCCAGCGCGGCCAGCGAGATCACCGCCGGCGTGCCGCACAGGTAGCGGCGGATGCCCGGCGCCGGCCGGTAGCCGGGCGTGAACTCGAAGGGCGCCGCATGCCCCATCCAGCCGGCCAGCGGCTGCCAGAAGCGCTCGGCATGCCTGGGCGCGACCCAGACGAAGGCCGGCGCGCCGGGGCCGCCGTTCAGGTACTTGTAGCCGCAGCCGATGGCGAAGTCGGCGCCGCTGCCGCTTAAGCTCACCGGCAGCGCGCCCGCCGAATGCGCCAGGTCCCAGATGGTCAGCACCCCCGCGTCGTGGGCGGCCTGGGTCAGCGCCGCCATGTCGTGCACGCGGCCGGTGGCGTAGTTGACGTGCGTCAGCATCAGCAGCGCGCAGCGTTCGTCCAGCAGCGCCGGGATCGCTTCCGGGCTGTCGGCCAGCACCAGCTCCAGGCCACGTTCGGCGGCGGTGGCTTCGGCGATGTACAGGTCGGTGGGGAAGTTGCTGCGCTCGCTGACGATGCGCGTGCGCGTCGGCGCCTCGGCACGCGCGATGGCCAGCGCCGCATTCAGCACCTTGAACAGGTTCACCGAGGTCGAGTCGGCGGCCACACATTCGCCGGGGCCGGCGCCGATCAGCCGCGCGATCTTGTCGCCGATGCGCGGTGCCAGCTCCATCCAGCCGGCCGAGTTCCAGCTGCCGATCAGGCCCACGCCCCATTCCTGCGTCACCACCTGCTGCACGCGCGCCGGCGTGGCCTTCGGCATCACGCCGAGCGAGTTGCCGTCCAGGTAGATCAGGCTGGCGGGGATGCTGAACTGCTCGCGTAGCGGCGCCAGCGGGTCGGCGGCGTCCAGCGCCAGGGCTTCGTCGCGGGTCTTCATCTTGTCTCCGTCAGTTCGCGCAGCACGGCACGCACCGGGCTGGCATCGGCGCTCATCAGCTTGAGCGGCAGCGCGATCAGTTCGTAGTCGCCTTCGGGCACGTCGTCGAGCAGCAGATTCTCCAGCACGCGCAGGCGACGGCGGCGGATCACCTGGTGGCTGTCCAGCGTCTTGCTGTCGGCCGGGTCGATGCTGGCGGTGTCGATGCCGATCAGCGTCACGCCGCGGTCGGCCAGCTGCTCGACGGTGTGCGGCGCGAAGGCCGCCAGCTGCGCGTCCCAGCCTGCGGGCTGGCGCGCATAGGTGCGTACCAGCACGCGTGGCGGCAGGTCGGCCAGCGCGTGCTGCAGATGCGCCCACTCGACCAGCGGGCCGCGGCCGATGGCATGGATCACGCGGCAGCGGCCGAGGTAGGGCGTCAGATCGACTGCGCCGATCGGCGCGCCGTCGTCGTCGTAGTGCAGCGGCGCGTCGGCATGCGCGCCGGTGTGCGGCGAGAAGGTCAGCGTCGCGACGTTGACCGGACAGCCCGGGCCGATGCGTGCGTTCCACGCTTGGGCGTAGGGCGCGTCGCCGGGGAAGACCGGCGACGCAGCGTGCACGGGCGGCGAGATGTCCCAGAGGCGCATGCCACGGAACTTAGCACCGCGCTGGGCGACGCGGTGTCGGTAATTTCCGACAGCGGCAGCGCGTTGCCTGTGCGGCTTCAGCCGATGCGGCCGAGCAGAAGGTACTCCATGAGTCCCTTCTGCACGTGCAAGCGATTTTGGTTCCGGCACGGCGCTCGCGCGCCTTCACATCGCTGCGCGATGTGAGCCTGCACCGAAACAGCCTGCCGGCCCTGCGGGCCGCCGCCTCGGCTGTGGCTACGGCACGGCGCATTCGCGCCTTCACGTCGCTGTGCGACATGAGCCTTCGCCGCAACGCAAGCGTTGTCAGCCGATGCGGCCGAGCAGAAGGTACTCCATGAGTCCCTTCTGCACGTGCAGTCTGTTTTCCGCCTCGTCCCAGACCACCGATTGCGGGCCGTCGATGACCTCGGCGGCCACTTCCTCGCCGCGGTGCGCCGGCAGGCAGTGCATGAACAGGGCCTCGGGCTTGGCCACGGCCATCATCTCGGCGTCGACGCACCAGTCGGCGAAGGCCTTCTGCCGGGCCGCGTTCTCGGCCTCGTAGCCCATGCTGGTCCAGACGTCGGTGGTCACCAGGTCGGCGCCGCGGCAGGCGTCCATCGGGTCCTTGAAGACCT
>DAORHX010000560.1:0-2712 GCA_035438245.1 Rubrivivax sp. | reverse complement strand
GGGCGCCGCGCTCTCGCAGCTCGTGCAGCGTGGCCTGCGCCGCGTCCGCCGAGGCGCGGTAGTGCAGCGCCACGTCCCAGCCGTGCGCGGCCAGCTCGAGCGCGATCGCACGCCCGAGGCGGCGTGCGCCGCCGGTCACCAGGGCCACAGGACGCTCGGACATGCTTCCTACAATCGATGCATGGGGGAGGGGGAAGGAGCGAGATTATCGGCGCGCTTGCAGCAGCGCATCGCCGCGGCGCTGCGTGCCGCGGACGGCTGGCTGCCCTTCGACCGCTTCATGCAGATGGCGCTGTACGAGCCGGGCCTGGGCTACTACGCACACGACGGGCTGAAGTTCGGGCCGATGCCGCAGTCGGGCAGCGACTTCGTCACCGCGCCGGAAATGTCGCCGCTGTTCGGCCGTGCGCTGGCCAGGCAGCTGGCGCAGGCGCTGCAGGCGGCCGGCAGCGCCGAGCTGTGGGAGTTCGGCGCCGGCTCGGGCGCACTGGCCGCGCAGCTGCTGGCCGAGCTGGGCGACCGTGTCGCCGCCTACCACGTGGTCGAGCTGTCGGCGACGCTGCGCGAGCGCCAGGCGCAGCGCCTGCAGGCCTGGGCGCACAAGCTGCGCTGGCACGACCGGCTGCCCGAGCGCATCGACGGCGTGATCGTCGGCAACGAGGTGCTGGACGCGATGCCGGTGCAGCTGCTGCACTGGGACGGCGCGCAGTGGTTCGAGCGCGGCGTCGCCTGGCAGCCTGGCGGCTTCGTCTGGCAGGACCGGCCGACGCCGCTGCGGCCGCCGTCGGGCGACTTCGTGCCCGGCACGGTGGTCGAGCTGCACAGCCATGCCAAGGCCTTCGTGCGCACGCTGGCCGCGCTGATGGGGCGCGCCGTCGCCTTCTTCATCGACTACGGCTTTCCCGAAGCCGAGTACTACCACCCGCAGCGCCACGGCGGCACGCTGATGTGCCACCGTGCGCACCGCGCCGACACCGACCCGCTGGCCGACGTCGGCATGAAGGACATCACCGCGCACGTCGACTTCAGCGGCATCGCGCTGGCCGCGCAGGACGCCGGCCTGCAGGTGCTCGGCTACACGTCGCAGGCGCACTTCCTCGTCAACTGCGGGCTGCCGGCGCTGATGGGGGCTGCCACATTGCCGCAGGCGGTGGCCGCGCAGCGGCTGATCACCGAGCACGAGATGGGCGAGCTGTTCAAGGTCATCGCGCTGGCGCGCGGCGTCGACTTCGCCGCGCTGGGCTTCGAGGTCGGCGACCGCAGCCACCGCCTGTAGCCGCCTGCCCCGCGCGGGCCGCGGGCGCTACGTGCGCGCCTGGCGGTACGGTTCCTCGAAGTCGAGGAAGTCGTGCTCGGCCAGCGCCGCGTCGGTCCATGCCCGCACGGCCGGCAGTTCGCCGACCCGCTGCACGTACGCGGCCGCTGCCGCCGAGACCCCGAGGCCGTAGGTGCGGATGCGCGCGCACACCGGCGCATAGAACGCATCGGCCGCGCTGAACGCGCCGAACAGCATCGGCCCGCCGCTGGCGGCCAGCTGCTCGCTCCACATGCGGTCGATGCGCGTCACGTCGTTGCGCAGCTGCGGCTGTTCGGCCCACAGCCGCCGGCCGACCTCGGGCAGCGCGGCTTCGATGTTCATCGGGCAGTGCTGGCGCAGCGTGCCGAAGCCGGCATGCATCTCGGCGCACAGGCTGCGCGCGCGCGCCCGCTCGCGTGCGCCCGTCGGCCAGACCCCGGCGGCAGGGAAGGCCTCGTGCAGGTATTCGGCGATGGCCAGCGTGTCCCACACCGCGAAGCCGGCGTCGACCAGCACCGGCACGCGCCCGGCGGGGCTGAAGCGTGCGACGCCCTGGCGGAAGGCCGAGTTCTCGTCGAAATCGAAGCGCAGCGCCACCTCGTCGAAGGCGATGCCGAGCTGGCGCATCAGCACCCACGGCCGCATCGACCAGGACGAGTAGTTCTTGTTGCCGATGACCAGTTGCAGCGCCATGGGGGCGACCTTTCAAGGACGCTGGCGCCCTGCGCGCCAGCGGTTCAGCCGGGCCACGCCCTGGCCCGGGGACAGGTAGCCCGGCGCGACCGCCTGCAGCGACGCCGGCGTGATGCCCAGCGCGCCCAGACCGGGCCACTGGCCGGTCGCCACGTTGGGCACGCGCAACGACAGCAGGTTGTCGCGCGACAGCAGCGGCGTGCCGGGCAGCAGCTCCATCGCCCATGCCTGCCAGCGGCCCAGGGCCTCGGGCAGCGGCAGCACCCGGCGCTCGTGGCCGCTGCAGCGGCCCGCCAGCCGCACCAGGTCGCCGAGCGTCGAGGTTTCGGGGCCGGCGCACTCGTAGGTCTGGCCGATGGTCTGCGGCCGCTCGAGGCAGCGCGCCAGCGCCTCGGACACGTCTTCGACCCACACCGGCTGGAAGCGCGCGTCGGCCAGCGCCAGCGGCATCACCGGCAACACCGCCTGCAGCGTGGCGAACAGGTTCAGCAGACGATCGCCGGCACCGAACACGACCGAAGGCCGCAGCACGGTCAGCTGCAGCGGCGCGGCACGCAACACCGCCTCGGCCTCGGCCTTGCTGCGCAGGTACGACGACGGCGCGTCGGTGCCGGCGCCGAGCGCGCTGACGTGCAGCACGCGGGTCACGCCGCTGGCCGCGCAGGCCGCGACCAGGCGCCGCGCCAGCTCGATGTCCAGCTCGTCCAGCGTCCAGCCCGCCA
>DAORHX010000559.1:0-2718 GCA_035438245.1 Rubrivivax sp. | reverse complement strand
CCCGCAGCCGCTGCCTGTGCCGCCGCTGCAGGGCCGCGTGGCGTGGCGCTGCGTCGCCGCCGACCGGCTGCCGCTGGTCGGCGCCGTGCCCGACGAAGCCGCCGCGGCGGCACAGCGCTGCGAACGCCTGCACGACGTGCCGCGACGCCCCGGGTTGTACGTGTTCAGTGCCCTGGGCTCGCGCGGCATCGCCTGGTCGGGGCTCGGCGCGCAGGTGCTGGCGGCGCAGATCACCGGCGCGCCGCTGCCGCTGGAGTCGCCATTGGCGGATGCGCTGGACCCGGCGCGCTGGCTGTTGCGGGCCCGCCGCGCGTTGCGTTCAGGCGGCTGAGCCGCCCTCGCCCGGGCCTGCGTCGGCGGCCGCCGCGTCGCCCGCGCCGTCGTCTTCCACCGCCTCGGCGCCGCCTGCGGCAGCGTTCTTGCGCTCGGCCTTCTCCTTCAGCTTGTCTTCCTTCTTCTTCTTCTTGGCCAGCTCACGCTGGCGTTTCTCGAACGAGTAGTTGGGTTTGGCCACGGGCCGTCCTTCCGATGACAAGGGCGTCTACAGCCCGAAGGTTACGCGCTTTTGGTCGTAGTGCAGGGTCTGCACGCCCTGCGCCGTGCCGAGCAGGCAGATGCTGGCCTTGTTGCGTGCGAACAGCCCCACGGTGACGACGCCCGGCCACTGGTTGATGCGGCATTCCAGCGCGGCCGGGTCGTCGATGCTCAGGCCGCGCGCATCGAGCACGTGGCCGCCGTTGTCGGTGACGAAGCCCTCGCGCAAGCTCACCTGGGCGCCCAGCGCGCGCAGCCGCCGCGACACCTGCGCGGCCGCCATCGGGATCACTTCCACCGGCAAACCGAAGGCGCCGAGCCGCGCGACACGCTTGGACTCGTCGGCGATGCAGATGAAGCGCTCGGCCAGGTCGGCGACGATCTTCTCGCGCGTCAACGCGCCGCCGCCGCCCTTGATCATGCAGCCCTGCGCGTCGATCTCGTCGGCGCCATCGATGTACACCGCGATGCGCTCGACGCGGTTGCTGTCCAGCACCTCGATGCCCAGCGCGCGCAGGCGGTGGCTGCTTTGCTCGCTGCTGGACACCGCGCCGGCGATGCGTTGCTGCAGCGTGCCCAGCGCGTCGATGAAATGGTTGACCGTCGAGCCGGTACCGACACCGACCACACTGCCCGGCTGCACGTAGTCCAGCGCCGCCCTGCCGACCAGGGCCTTCAGTTGATCTTGGGACATGGCGCATTATGGCTACGGCACGCCGCCTTCACGTCGCTGCGCGACGTGAGCCTCACCGCCACGGCGTCGTGGCTACCGCGCCGTGGGTGCCGCGCTGGGCCAGAATGCGCGGCCATGCCGCTCGTGCCCTACGCCCTGACCCGCCCGTTCCTCTTCGGCCTGGACGCCGAAGCCGCCCACGACCTGACGCTCGATGCGCTGGCACGGCTGCAGAACACGCCGGCGCAATGCCTGTGGCAGGGCCCGCGCATCGACGACCCGGTGGCGCTGGCGGGACTGCGCTTTCCCAACCGCGTCGGCCTGGCCGCCGGGCTGGACAAGAACGGCCGCTGCATCGACGGCCTGGGCGCGATGGGCTTCGGTTTCATCGAGGTCGGCACGGTGACGCCCAAGGCGCAGCCGGGCAACCCGAAGCCACGCATCTTCCGCCTGCCGCAGGCCGACGCGCTGATCAACCGGCTCGGCTTCAACAACGGCGGGCTGCAGGCCTTCGTCGCCAACGTGCAGCGCGCGAAGAGCTTTCGCGGCGCCGGCGGCGTGCTCGGCCTGAACATCGGCAAGAACGCGGCCACGCCGATCGAGCGCGCGGCCGACGACTACCTGATCGGGCTCGAAGGCGTGTTCGCGCATGCCGACTACGTCACCGTCAACATCTCCAGCCCGAACACGAAGAACCTGCGCGAGCTGCAGGGCGACGCCGCGCTCGACGCCTTGCTCGGCGCGCTGCAGCAGCGCCGGCTGCAACTGCAGGACCGGCACCGCCGCCAGGTGCCGATGTTCGTGAAGATCGCACCCGACCTCGACGACACGCAGCTGCGCGTCATCGCCGACACGCTGCAGCGCCACCGCATCGACGGCGTCATCGCCACCAACACCACGCTGCAGCGCGATGCGGTGCAGGCGCTGCGGCATGGCGGCGAGGCCGGCGGCTTGTCGGGCGCGCCGCTGCTCGCGTCGAGCAACCGCGTCATCGCGCAGTTGCGGCGCGTGTTGGGCAGCGGCTACCCGATCATCGGCGTCGGCGGCGTGATGAGCGCCGCCGACGCCCGCTCGAAGATCGACGCCGGCGCCGACCTGGTGCAGATCTACACCGGGCTCATCTACAGGGGCCCGGGGCTGGTGAGCGAGGTCGCAAGGGCCTTGAAGCAGCGCCCCGCGGCCGGGTAGGCGCCGCGCCGGCACGCGCAGGCCGGGACGATCGTGCAACGCATGGGCCCGCACAAGACCGGGTGCCGCGAGGGGTCGCCGTCGATGCCGCCGGGCACCGCAGTGCTGGCAGACTGGCGCCATGCGAAAGCCGTTGATCTGGCTGTTGTGCGGCCTGCTGGCCCTGCTGCTCGTGGCGCTGCTCGCGCTGGCACTGGCCGTCGACGACGCGCCGCGCGTGCCGCGGCGCGACGACCTGTCCACCGCCGACATCGACCGCGCGGTCGCGCTGGTGCGCCAGCATGACCCGCGGCGCGCGCCGTTCGGCCAACTGCGCTCGCTGT
>DAORHX010000558.1:0-2726 GCA_035438245.1 Rubrivivax sp. | reverse complement strand
CCTCGGGCCGCACCGCCAGCTTCACCGGCCCGGCCGCCACCGGCTGGCGCGCGCGCACACGCAGCGGGCCCAGCTGCACCGTGCCATCGGCCAGCGCCTGCGCGTCGAACAACATGGCCTCACCCATGAAACCGGCGACGAAGGCGCTGCACGGGTGCTCGTACAGCTGCTGCGGCGTGCCGACCTGCGCGATGCGCCCGCCGTCCATGACGACGATCTGGTCGCTGACCGCCAGCGCCTCGCTCTGGTCGTGCGTCACGTAGGCCACGGTCAGGTTCAGGCGCTGCTGCAGCGCACGGATCTCCTCGCGCATGCTGCGGCGCAGCCGTGCGTCCAGGTTCGACAGCGGCTCGTCGAACAGCATCACGCTGGGCTGCAACACCAGCGAGCGCGCGACCGCGACGCGCTGCTGCTGGCCGCCGGACAGCTCGCTCGGCAGCCGTGTGTCGAAGCCGGCCAGGCCGACGCTGTCCATCGCCGCGCGCGCGCGCGCTTCGGCCTCGCGCGCCGCGATGCCCTGCACCACCAGGCCATAGCCGACATTGGCCAGCACGCTCATGTGCGGGAACAACGCGTAGCTCTGGAACACCATGCTGACGTTGCGCTCGGCCGGCCCGAGCGTGGTCACGTCCTGGCCGTCGATGAGGATGCGGCCCGAGCTCGGCGCGTCCAGCCCGGCGATCATGCGCAGCAGCGTGGTCTTGCCGCACCCCGAGGGGCCGAGGATCGTCGTCAGCGTGCCCTTCGGCACGCGCAGGTCGACGTCCTTGACGACCAGCGGCGACCTGGCGTCGCCGTAGCGTTTTCCGATCTGCTGCAGCTCGATGCTCATGGGCCCTGCCTGCGGCCGAGCCTGCGCTCGCCGACGATGAACTGGATCGCCGCGGTGACTGCCGACATCAGCACGATCAGCACCGTGCAGTAGGCCAGCGCGACGCCGTAGTCGCCGTTGCCGACGCGGCCGATGATGTAGGTGGTGGCCAGCTCGTTCTCGGCGGTGACCAGGAAGATCACCGCCGACACGGTGGTCATGCTGCGCACGAAGCTGTAGACCAGCGCCGCCACCAGGGCGGGCTTGAGCAGCGGCAGCACGACGCGGCGCAGCGTCGTCGCGGTGCCGGCGCGCAGCATCGTGCTGGCTTCGTCGAGGCTCTTGTCCAGCTGCTTGAAGCTGGCGGTGCCGGCGCGCACGCCCACCGGCAGGTTGCGGAAGACGAAGCACAGCACGATGATCAAGCCGGTGCCGGTGAGCTCGAAGGGCGGCACGTTGAAGGCCAGGATGTAGCTCACCCCGAGCACCGTGCCGGGGATCGCGAAGGCCAGCAGCGCCGCGAACTCGAAGATGCGCTGGCCGACGAACTGCGTGCGCGCCAGCAGCCAGCTGATCAGCAGGCCGATGGCCGCGCAGATCGGCGCGGCGATGCCCGCCAGCTTCAGCGTCGTGAACAGCGAGCTCCACGCCGTGCCGGCCCAGACCAGGCCGTCGATGCCCCATTGCAGGTCGAAGGCGGTGCGGAAATGCGCCAGCGTGAAGGTGTAGTCGCGGCCCCAGGTGCGCACGAAGCCGCCGCTGAAGGCGAACACGTAGACGACGATGGTGAACGCCAGCCACGGCCCGGCGAGGCCGAGGCACAGCCGGCGCACGCGCGTCGGCAGCGCCATGGCCAGGCCGGCGTCGCCCTTGCCCGAGACGGTGGTGAACTGGGCGCGGCCCAGCACGCGCTGCTGGACGAAGAACACCGCCAGCGCGAAGGCGGTGAGGATCAACGCCAGCGACGCCGCCCTGCCCTGGTCGTACTGCGCGCCGACGATGGCGAAGAAGATGTCGGTGGACAGCACCGCGTACTGGCCGCCGACGACGACCGGGTTGCCGAAGTCGGCGATGCTCTCGATAAAGCCGACGAGGAAGGCGTTGGCCAGGCCCGGTTTCATCAGCGGCAGCGTCACCGTGCGGAAGGTCTGCGCGCGCGATGCGCGCAGCGTCTGCGCCGCCTCTTCCATGCTCGGGCTGATGCCTTGCACGACGCCGCGCATGATCATGAAGGCGATCGGCGTGAAGGCGAACATCTGCGCCAGCCAGATGCCGAGCAAGCCATAGAACCAGCGTGTCGGCGCGATGCCGAAGCCCCATTCGAGGAACTGGTTGACCAGCCCGGCGCGGCCGAACAGCAGGATCAGCCCGAGGCCGACGACGAAGGGCGGCGTGATGATCGGCAGCAGCGCCAGCACGTTCAGCGACCGGCCCAGCCGGCGGTGGCCGCCACGCTCGGCATAGAGCGCGATCAGCGTGCCCATCAGCGTCGTGCCGGTGGCCGTCAGCAGCGCCAGGAACAGCGTGTTCCAGGCGACGCCGCAGCGCACGCCGCCGGCCAGGCATCCCAGCCCCCAGACACGTTCGTGCGCCAGTCGCTCGAGCAACGCCGCCAGCGACGGCGAGCCGGCGTCGTCCACAAAGGCGCCGAGCAGCGCCTTGGCCACCGGCAGCGCGACGAACAGCAGCAGCAGCGCGCTGCACAGCACGACGGCGCCGGCGACGAACAGGTCGCCGCGGAAGTAGCCGAGCCGGGCGATGCCGGCGCCCAGCAGCATCAGCAGCGACAGCAGCACCAGCGCGCCGCCCGGGCCGATGCCGAACTGGCCGGCGGGCAGCGCGCCGAACACGCTGTCCAGCCACGCAAAGGACCAGCCGCCCGCGCCGATGGCAAAGCCCGCTGCCAGCAGGCCCA
>DAORHX010000557.1:0-2747 GCA_035438245.1 Rubrivivax sp. | reverse complement strand
AGCGCATGCGCGGCCCGGCGCCGATGCCGCTGCCGACCGCGACCGCTACTCGCCCGCGCCCTGCGCCGCGCCGCCCTCGGCGCGCCAGCGCAGCATGCCGCCGTTCAGGTTGGCGACTTCGGCGAAGCCGGCCTTGCCGAGCATCGCGGCGGCGCGTGCCGAACGCGCACCGGAACGGCAGACGGTGACGATCGGCTTGTCGCGCGGCAGTTCGCCGAGTCGCGATTCCAGGTCGCCCAGCGGCAGCAGCAGCGCACCGTCGATGTGGCCGAGGCCATGGCTGAATTCTTCGGGTTCGCGCACATCGACCACCTGCACCTTGCGCAACAGTTCGGCCAGTGTGTGCGGCGCGATCTCCCACAGCCCGGCGATGGTGAAGCTCAGGGGCGCCCACTGCGGATCGGCCGGCGGCACGACGTCGCCTTCCGGGCGGCCGCAGCGCAGGTTGGCCGGCACCGCCAGGTCCATCTTCTTCGGATGCGGCAGGCCGAGGTGCTGCATGAAGCCGGCGAAGTCGGCCTCGGCGACATCGCCGCCGAGGCGCGGGTTGAAGCGCCGTTCCTCGTCGATGCTGCTCACGCCCATGCCGTTGTAGTCGTGCCCCGGGTGCACCAGGCAGTCGCCGGGCAGCGTGAACAGCTGCATGTGCACCGAGCGGTACAGCAGCGTGGCGCTGCCCTGCTGGAAGTCGGTGCGTCCGCAGCCGCGGATCAGCAGGCAGTCGCCGGTGAAGACGCGCGACTCGTCGTCGAGCACGTAGCTCAGGCAGCCGCTGGTGTGCCCCGGTGTCGCGCGCACCCTCAGCTGGCGCGTGCCGAACGCGATGTGCTCGCCGTCGCGCAGCAGCCGGTCGGCGCCGCTGGCGCCAGCGTCGACCGACAGCGCGATGCGGCTGCCCAGGCGCTGGCGCAGCAGCCAGGCGCCGGTGACGTGGTCGGCATGGACATGCGTCTCCAGCGTCCACCTCAGCTGCAGGCCGAGCTCGCGGATCAGTGTCTCGTCGCGGCGCAGCTGCTCGAATACCGGATCGATCAGCACCGCCTCGCCGCCGGCGCGGTCGGCCAGCAGGTAGCTCCAGGTCGACGAACTCGGGTCGAACAGCGGGCGGAAGATCAGCATGCGGCCTCCAGCAGCGTGCCGCTTCGCATCGCGGCGCCGGCATGCTACGCCTGCCGGTCGCGTCGGCGACGACGCGGCGCCGCCCGGCACCGGACAATCACCGCATGAGCAGAACCTTCCAAGCCGTCCTCTGGGACTTCGGCGGCGTGATCCTGACCAGCCCCTTCGAGGCCTTCAACCGCTACGAGGCCGAGCTCGGCCTGCCGCGCGACTTCATCCGCCGCGTCAACGCCGTCGACCCCGACCACAACGCCTGGGCGAAGATGGAGCGCGCCGAGATCGACCTGGAGCGCTTCGCCGAACTCTTCGAGGCCGAAGCGCGCGCGCTGGGCGGCGAGCTGTCCGGCCGCAAGGTGATCGAGCTGATCAGCGGCGAAGTGCGCCCCGAGATGGTCGAGGCGCTGAAGCGCGTGCGCCAGCGCTACCGCATCGCCTGCATCACCAACAACATGCCGGCGGGCCACGGCCCGTCGATGACGCGCTCGGCCGACACCGCACGTCAGGTGGCCGGGATCATGCAGCTGTTCGAGCACGTGATCGAATCCAGCAAGCTGAACATGCGCAAGCCCGACCCGCGCATCTACCGCCATGCCTGCGACCTGCTCGGCGTGGCACCCGAGGCCTGCGTCTACCTCGACGACCTGGGCATCAACTGCAAGCCGGCGCGCGCCATGGGCATGGCGACGATCAAGGTCGACAGCGCCGCGCAGGCGCTGGACGAGCTGCAGGCGCTGCTTGGCTTGCCGCTGCGCTGAAGGCCGCGGCCGTGGCATGCTCGCGGCATGAAGCTGTCAGTCCTTGACCAATCGATCTCGCTGGCCGGCGCCAGCGAGGATGCGGCGATCCGCGACACGCTCGACCTGGCGGCGCACTGCGAGCGACTCGGCTACCACCGCTTCTGGCTCAGCGAACACCACAGCCTGCCGACCATCGTCGGCAGCGCGCCCGAGATCCTGATGGCCGCGGTGGCCGCGCGCACCACGCGCATGCGCATCGGCAGCGCCGGCGTGATGCTGCCGCACTACTCGGCGCTGAAGGTGGCCGAGCAGTTCCGCGTGCTCGAGGCGCTGGCGCCGGGGCGCATCGACCTCGGCGTGGGCCGCGCGCCGGGTGCCGACATGCGCACCGCGCAGCTGCTCAACCCCGACGCCTACCGTGCCGCCGAACAGTTTCCGCAGCAGATCCGCGACCTGCAATGGTGGACCGCCGGCGAGGCGCACCACGGCGTGGTCGCCCACCCGCGCGGGCCGCATCTGCCGCAGATCTGGGTGCTGGGCAGTTCGGACTACGGCGCACAGCTGGCGGCGCACTTCGGCCTGCCCTATGCCTTCGCCTACTTCTTCGCCGACGGCCAGGGGGTCGAGCAGGCGCTGCACCTGTACCGCACGCTGTACAAGCCGAGCGAGCGCCACCCGACGCCGCAGGCGACGATCTGCGTCTGGGCGCTGGCCGCCGACAGCGAGGCCGAGGCGCAGCACCACAGCCTGAGCCGCGAGCGCTGGCGCATCGACCGCATGCGCGGGCAGCTCGGGCCGCTGCAGCGGCCGGACGACATCGCGGCGCGCGGCTTCAGCGCCGACGAGCAGGGCATCGTCGATGCCGCGCGCAGCAAGGCGCTGGTCGGCAGC